>JALYUK010000258.1 GCA_030853805.1 Actinomycetota bacterium
GTACCGCGCGGCCCACTCCCCGAGATCGGGAATGTCTGCGTCCTCGACCAGGGCCTTGTTCGCTTCGTACCACTGCGGACGTTCCCATCCGGACGCTTCCAGGAACTGTGCTCCCAGCTCCTGCTGCCGGCGGTAGAACGGGCTGACCCGTAACGGTCGTAGATCGCTCGGCGGCTGCAGGGGATGCAGGATGTCGTAGACCTCATCGAAGTTGCGGCAGTCGCGGGCCAGCACATAGTCCGGCGCGGTCTGATGCGGCTCGAAACGTGCCAGGTCGCACTCATGCAGGTCGAACGAGGTGCACACCCCATCGACCAGGAGCTCGGCCACGGCGCGACCGACCCCCGCCGAGTGGGTCACCCACACTGCCTCTGCGACCCAGAAACCGGCTACGTCCGGCGCCTGTCCGATCAGCGGCATGCCGTCGGTGGTGAAGGAGAACAGCCCGTTGAAGCCGGACTCGATGCTGGTTTCCCGCAGCGCCGGCAGCAGGGCCTGCGTCTGCTCCCAGGCCGGAGCGAAGTCCTCAGGGGTGAACTGCAGCACCGACGGCATCGGTGCATCCTTCGACCAGGACGCGATGTCGTTCGCGTCCAGCGGCATCGCCCGGTGTCCGTAGTAACCGACCCCGAACCGATCGAACTTCTCCCGGTAGTACAGGTCCTGACCCTGATGACGCAGGATCGGCAGGGTCGCCTCCTGGGTGCGGCCGGCGAGCGCGGGCACCGGTGCGGTCCAGGCCATCTGGTGCCCCAACGGGGTCAACGGCAGGCTCAGGCCGACCATCGCGGCCACTTTCGGACCCCAGATGCCGGCACAGCACACCACGATGTCGGCCGGGATCTCACCGTGATCGGTGAGTACCGCGCGCACAGCGCCTCCGGTGACCAACACCTCCTTCACCTCGTGCTGCCCGAGCAGCCGCGCGCCCGCGCCCGCGGCGCGGTCCAACTGCGCCTGCACGCCCTGCACCGCACGCGCCAGGCCGTCGGTGGGCACGAACAGCCCACCGAGCACCTGATCGGCATCGAGTAACGGATACCGCTGCAGAGTTGACTGCGCGTCCAGTACCTCCGCGTGCACACCCCAGGACGACAGCCATCCGTGGCGCCGGTGCAGCTCCTGCAGGCGCTCCGGCGTCGTGGCGACCTCCAGGCCACCGACCTGCAGGAAACACGACGCACCGTCGACCGTGAGACCGCGGTACTTCTCAACGGTGTAGCGGGCCAGGTCGGTCAGCAGCTTGGTCGGGCTGGCCTGGAACACCAGACCCGGTGCATGCGAGCTCGAACCACCCGTCGCCGGTAACTCGCCCTGATCGACGACGGTGACGTCGGTCCATCCCTTCAGGGTGAGCTCATCGGCGAGCGCTGCGCCGACGACGCCCGCGCCGATGATGACGACCGTGGGACCAGTCATGGCAACTCCGTGTGTGAGGTCGGGATTTCGGTCAGAACTTCTTGGCACCGGGGATACCGGCCAGCCAGGCATTCACCTTTGCGGGGTTGGCGGTGACCCACTTCTGCGCGGCCGCGGCAGGGGTCATCTTGTCCTCGGCGATGTAGCGCGCAATGACGTTCTGGTCGGCATTGGTCCACTTGAAGGCCTGCGCGAGCTTGAAGGCCGCCGGGTTGCCGGTCTCCAACCGGGTCGAGGCGATCTTGTTGAGCTTGTAATCGGGGTAGTCGCACTTGACGTCCTGCGCCTTGGCGTCGCAACCGGCCGTGTACGCGGGCAGAGTCACCTTCTTCAGTGCCACCTCCGACAGGAACCACTGCGGGCTGTAGAAGTACCCCAGCATGGGGGTCTTCTTGGCCTGAGCCTGGCGGAAGGAGGTGATCAGCGCCGCCTCGCTACCGGCGTAGACGACCTTGTAGTTCAGTTTGAGGTTCTTGACCAGGGCAGCATCGTTGGTCACGAATGCCGGGTCGCCGTCGAGCAGCTGGCCCTTGCCGCCCGATTCGGAGGTCTTGAACAAGCTCGCGTATTTGTTGAGGTTCTTCCAGTCGGTGATGCCCGGGTACTTCGCAACCATCCACGGCGGCACGTACCACCCGATCTGCCCCACGTTGCCGGTGGGCCCGAGGTCCTTGGCGACCTTCTGGTCGGTGATGTACTGCTTCACCAGATCTTCGTGCCCCCAGTTCTCCATGATGAGGTCGATCTGACCGGTGGAGAAGCCCTTCCAGGCAACCTGCTCCGCGAGCGGGATCTGCTTGACCTGGCAGCCCAACGCCTTGGTGGCGACCTCGGTGTACACGGCAGCATCCGCGGTGTAGCCGACCCAGTCGTTCATCGCCAGGTTGATGGCGCCGCAGGGCGCGCCCTTGGCAGCGGTCTTGGCGGAGCCTGATCCACCTGCTGCAGCGCCGACCTTGGCTCCGCCGCAGGCTGTCAGTCCAAGCGCCAGCACAGCGAAGGTCACTGCGCCGGAACGGATGTGATTGCGTTGCATGACAATCTCCTTTTTCGGGATAAGTGGAGCCAGAGCGAAAGTGCGCAGTCAGGTCAGGATGCCCTGCTGGGGTCGATACGGCGTGCTGCGCTCTGGGTGATGCGGTCCAGGAACACCCCGAGGAGCACGATCGCGAGTCCGGCCGCGAGACCCTTGCCGAAGATGGACTGCTGGACGAAACCGTTGTAGACGTCGTATCCCAGGGCTCCGGCACCGACCATTCCGCCCACCACCACCATCGACAACACATAGATCAGCCCCTGGTTGGTCGCCAGCGCAAGAGACTTCGCCGCCATCGGCAGCTGTACCTGGCTGATCAGCTGCCAGGTGCTCGCCCCGGAGGATGTCGCCGCTTCGACGGTCTCGGCCGGAACCCCCTGAATACCGTCCGCCACCACCTTGACCGTGACGGGTATGGCGAAAGCCATCGCGGCGGCAATCGCGGTAAAGCGGGAGGCTCCGAACAACGCGAGGAAAGGTACGAGGTACACGAAGGCCGGCATGACCTGGAATCCGT
The DNA here is from genome assembly GCA_030853805.1 of Actinomycetota bacterium. Taxonomy (GTDB): domain Bacteria; phylum Actinomycetota; class Actinomycetes; order Actinomycetales; family Dermatophilaceae; genus Allobranchiibius. The sequence goes on from JALYUK010000258.1 coordinate 2,973, forward strand.
CCAGGATGGGGCGGATGATCCGCTCGACCCGGCGATCGCGACCCATCCACACGCCGAGCACGATGCCGACGATCATGGTCAGGGCGGTGGCGACCAGGGTCATCGCCAATGTTGCCATCGCGTCCTGCCAGACACCCAGCATCACCACCAGCAGCAGACAGACAACGGTGGCGACCACAGCCCAGCGGCCGCCCATCAACGCCGCCGCGACGGCCATCACCCCGATCACCAACCAGAACGGTGACCCGGTGAGTAGCGACTGCAACGGGTTGAGGACCGCCACGGTCAGGCCGTCCCGGACACCGTTCGTGACTCCGGAAAAGGTCGTCTGCACCCAGTCGGACGCGCTCGATGCCCCGGTCACGATCTGCGGACCGATGTTGAGGGAGTCGGGGAAGACCGACGCCCAGACGAACGTGGCCGAGTCGTAGACCGCGATGCCCACCACAACCACCCCGGCGAGGACCGCCGCACGTCGGGTACGGGTGCCGAGCACCCGTTGGGGGCCGGACCGACTGGACCGTCTGCTGACCGCTGTCGTGGTGCGGTCCAACACGACGGCGAGGACGACGATCGCCAGGCCACCGTTGACGGCGTCTCCCACATTCAGTGTCTGCAACGCCCTGATCACCGTCTGACCCAGGCCTGGGGCGGAGATCAACGCCGCAATGGTCACCATCGACAGCGCCGCCATCATCGTCTGGTTGATGCCCAGCACGATGGTGCGGGTCGACATCGGCAACAGCACCTTGCGCAAGGTCTGGTTGCGCGTGGAGCCCAGCGACTCAGCTGCTTCGACCGTCGTCAGTGACACCCCGCGGATACCGAGGTCGGTCAGTCGGATGACCGGGGGGATCGCGAAGATCAACGTGGCCACCGTTGCCGATGCCGGCCCGATCAGGAAGAGCAACGTCAACGGCGCCAGATAGACGAAGCTGGGCATCGTCTGCAGAAAGTCCAGCACCGGAAGCACGAGGCGACGCGGGGTGTCGTGCCGCCCGATCCAGATCCCGAGCGGGATTCCGATAACGACTGCTATGAGCACTGCCCCCAGTGTCAGCGCGAGGGTGTCCATGCTCTCCTGCCACAGACCCTGCAGCCCCAGGAAGAAGAAGCCAGCACCCGCGAACAACGCATACCGCCAGGTCGTGGCCAGCCAGGTGATGAACACGACCAGGGCGATGACACCCAGCCAGCCGATCAGCGGGGCCGGCCGGCCGAAGCCGGGTTGGGATATCAACGACTGGATGAACGTGACGAAGTTCGTGATGCCGATCTGGATGTAGTTGATCCCGTAGACGAAGATCGGGTTGCTGTTGCGGCCGCCCGCGATGTTGTCGTTGACGGTGTTCAGCCGATCGTGCAGCGGTGTCGTGGAGGCCGTCGCGAGGGGCAGCGTCTGCTGCCCGCGGAAAGCCAGGTACAGCACGATCCACGCCGCACCAAGCCCGATCCATGCCCACCGCGCGCGTAGCTTGGCGGTGAAAGCACCGAGCGGCACCGCGCCGGTGGTCATACCGGTTCCCGCGACAGCACCGTAGCCAGCTCCTCGCGCCCGACGTAGCCGATGACCCGATCACCGTCGACAACACGCAACCGTGCATCCGATTCCAGGATCTGACGTATCGCGTCCCGGATCACCGTTCGACTGGCAACCGTCGGACCGTCGGTGCGCTCGCCCGGCTGCTCAGGCGTCGCGATCCACCGCATCGTCAGGACGTCCTGACGAGCGACGTCCCGCACGAAATCCCGCACATAGTCGTCGGCGGGATTACCGACCAACTCATCGCCGGTTCCGAGTTGGATGGCCGCCCCGTCGCGCATGATGAGGATGCGGTCACCGAGCTTGAGGGCCTCGGACAGATCATGCGTCACGAAAACCATCGTCTTACCCATGTCGTGATGCAACCGGATGACCTCCGCCTGCATGTCGCGGCGGATCAGCGGGTCGAGTGCTGAGAAGGGCTCGTCGAACATCAGCAGTTCCGGGTCACCGGCCAGCGCACGTGCCAGACCCACCCGCTGTTGCATGCCGCCGGACAACTCGTGTGGGAAAGACTTCTCATAACCGGTCAGACCCACGAGGTCGATGACCTCCTGGGCCCGGGCCCAGCGGCTGGCCTTGTCGACTCCCCTGATCTCCAGTCCGTAGGCGACGTTCTCGGTGACGCTACGGTGCGGCAGCAGACCGAAGTGCTGGAAGACCATCGAGATCTTGGTACGACGGATCTCACGCAACGTCTTGTCGTTGGCGTCCAGCAGGTTCGAGCCGTCGAGGTCGATCTCGCCGCTGGTGGGTTCGATCAGCCGTGAAAGGCAACGGATCAGGGTCGACTTGCCGGAACCGGACAGGCCCATGATGACGAATACCTCGCCGCGTGGCACGTCGAAGGACACGTTACGAACTGCAGCCGTGCACCCCGTCTGGTCAATGAGCTCGCGGCGCGACAGCGCGCGTAGCTGCGCCGATGCGGGGACGTCGTCGGCCTTCCTGCCGAACACCTTCCACAGGTCGCGGACCCGCAGCAGCGGCTCCTGGACATCCGACACACCGGTCGGGCGACTGGGGGAGTCGGAGCGCACTGGTCCTGTCGTGGGTGCGGTCATGTGCATCTCACCTTCTAGGAGTTCCGTGTCAGGCTTCGGCGTTGCCGAACCAACGCGGCGGTGCGGGTTCGATGTTGTGCCAGATGTGCTTGGTCTCGCGGTACTCCTCCAGACCCGCCTCACCGAGTTCGCGCCCGACCCCGCTGCGTTTGAACCCGCCCCATTCGGCTTGCGGTACATAGGGGTGGAAGTCGTTGATCCACACCGTGCCATGCCGCAGCGCTCGCGCAACCCGTTGTCCACAACCCGGGTCACCGGTGAAGACGCCGCCGGCGAGTCCGTAGATCGTGTCGTTCGCGATCGCGACGGCATGCGCCTCGTCGCTGAATCGTTCCACGGTGAGCACCGGACCGAACGATTCTTCCTGCACGATCTGCATCGAGCTGTGGCAGTCGTCGAAGATCGTGGGCAGGTAGAAGAACCCGCCCTGCAACGCGTCGTCGGCCGGGCGGGCGCCGCCGCAGCGGAGCACGGCCCCCTCGGCGATACCTGCCGCAACATAGGACTCGACCTTCTCCCGGTGCGCCGCAGAAACAAGGGTGCCGGTTTCGGCAGCTTCGTCAAAGGGACCCCCGAGGCGGATCCGGCCGGCCCGCGCGACCAGTTCATCGACGAACTCGTCGTGAATGCTGTCCTGCACGATCAGCCGCGAACCGGCCGAGCAGACCTGCCCGGAGTGCAGGAAGATTGCCGTCAGCGCATGGTCCAACGCGGTTTCGCGGTCTGCGTCGGCGAATACGATGTTCGGATTCTTGCCGCCCAGCTCCAGAGCGACCTTCTTGATCGTCGAAGCCGCCGACGCCATGACGGCCCGACCGGTGGCCAGGCCTCCGGTGAAGGAGATCAGATCCACGTCCGGATGGCTCGCCAACACGGCTCCGGTATCGGGACCAGCCCCCAGGACCAGGTTTCCCACACCGGCCGGCAGACCGGCGTCGGTCAGGGCCTGCAGGAACAGGATGGCGGTTGACGGGGTGAGCTCACTGGGCTTGACGATGAACGTGTTGCCCGCGAGCAACGCCGGTGCGATCTTCCAGATCGCCTGCAGGAGGGGGTAGTTCCACGGAGTGATCAGGGCACATACGCCGACCGGTTCATACTCGATACGGCTGACGATGTCGCGCCGACCGGTGTCCACGACACGTCCGGCCGATGCACCGGCCATGCTCGCGTAGTGGCGCAGACAGGCGATCACGTCCTCCATGTCGTATTCGGCCTCGACCAGACGCTTGCCGGTATCCAGCGCCTCCGCACGCGCGAAGTCATTCTTGCGATCCGCCAGGAGTTCAGCTGTCCGGCGCAGCAAGTCGCCGCGATCCCTCTCGGGTAGTCGCGGCCACGGGCCGGAGTCGAACGCGCGTCGGGCAGCGGCGATGGCCTGTTCGCAGTCTTCGCGGCCCGCCTCGCTGACCGTCGCGACCAGCGAACCGTCGGCCGGACAATGGATCTCACGGACAGCACCGGAGGCCGCGTTGCGCCATTCTCCGTCGATGAACAGATCGTGCATCCGGTACCTCCCCGATTCTGCTCGTGTCTGTTGCTCATGTTGCCGCATGTTGTGCATTACGCACCACCTTTTCCACACAGCTGCCGCTGAGGTTACCGCGCCGCACGAAGCCGCGGGCCGCAAAGTTGCCGCCACCCACCCCGCAAGCACCCTTCGCCCGGGCATCCGGTGAGGTGCCTTTCGGGCCGGCAGGACATCATGTCCGGATGGATTCGCCGGAGCAGCCCACGATCATGATCCGCCCACGACACCCGGATGATCTACCGGAGCTGACCCGCATCCTGGCCGCCCAGCAACCCCAGTCCCGCTACCCGTTTCGCTGGCCCATGCCGTTCCCGGTGGAGCAGTTCATCGCCCGCACGACCGAGGAAATGGCCTGGGTTGCGACCCGGAGTGACCGCGTCGTCGGCCATGTGTCGGTGACCACCCTCGAAGAGGATGAGATGGGCCGCTCCTGGTCAGCGGGCACCGGCCGCGCCGCCCGCGAACTGGGCTGCGTTTCAGTGCTCTTCGTGGACCACACGCTGAGAGGGTCCGGCATCGGCGGGGCGCTGATGGACACCGCCGAAGCCTGGATCTTCGATCGCGGCGACAGCGCGGTACTGGACGTGGTGCAACGGCACAGCAACGCGCTCGCGGTCTACCGCCACCGAGGGTGGCGCGAGATCGGAACCGCCAGGCCGCCATGGCTGCCCGATGAGGAACCACCGGTCATCCTGATGGCCAAGGATGCGCCGACGGCCCAGTGAAAAGAGTCGTGGATCAGTGAGCAGCGTCGTGCCAGGATCGGCCGACGCCCACGCTGACGTCCAACGGCACGGTGAGATCGATCGCGGCGCCCATCTCCTGACGCACCAACGCCTCCAGCTCGACGCGTTCGCCCGCGGCCACTTCCAGCACCAGCTCGTCGTGCACCTGCAGCAGCATCCGAGACTGCGAGCCGGACTCCCGTAGCGCTGCATCGACGCGCAACATCGCCAATTTGATGATGTCGGCCGCCGATCCCTGGATGGGGGCGTTCAACGCCATCCGCTCGGCCATGTCGCGACGCTGGCGGTTGGTCGACGTCAGGTCAGGTAGATACCGGCGGCGCCCGAGCATCGTCTCGGTGTACCCCGTCAGGCTGGCCTGCGCGACGATCTCGCGTAGGTAGTCACGTACGCCGCCGAACCGGGCGAAGTACTCATCCATCAGGCCCTTGGCCTCATCGGTGCCGATCGCCAGCTGCTTGGACAAGCCGAACGCAGACAGCCCGTAGGCCAGGCCGTACGACATCGCCTTGACCTTCGCGCGCATCGCGTTCGTGACGTCCTGCGGGTCCACGTGGAAAACCCTGGACCCGACGAAGCGGTGTAGATCCTCACCGGTGCGGAATGCCTCGATCAGGCCCTCATCGCCGGACAGGTGCGCCATGATCCGCATCTCGATCTGGCTGTAGTCAGCCGACAGCAGCGTCTCGTAGCCCGCGCCGACGACGAAGACCTCGCGGATGCGTCGGCCCGCTTCGGTACGAATGGGGATGTTCTGCAGGTTCGGGTCGGTGGAGGACAGCCGCCCGGTCGCGGCGATCGTCTGCTGATAGGTGGTGTGGATGCGACCGTCGTCGGCCACCGACTTCATCAGACCTTCGACGGTGACCCGCAGCCGCGAACTGTCCCGGTGTCGCAACAGCGCTTCCAGGAACGGGTGCTCGGTTTTTGCGTACAGGTCGGTCAGCGCGTCGGCGTCGGTGGTGTACCCGGTCTTGGTGCGCTTCGTCTTCGGCATACCCAGGGTCTCGAACAAGACGACCTGCAGCTGCTTGGGCGATCCCAGATTGATCTGTTCCCCGTCGATCGCCTCGTAGGCATCGGCGGCGGCAGCGGACACCCCGTCGCCGTAGTCACCCTCCAGAACCTCCATCGCGTCCACGTCGACGCCGATTCCGGCGCGCTCCATGGCGGCGAGCACCTGCACGAGCGGCAGCTCCAGATCGCGCAGCAGCGCGCCCTCGCCGATCTTCTCCACCTCTTCATCCAGTGCCGTGGACAGGTCGAGCACGGCCCGGGCAGCCGACATGGCCTCATCGCTGCGCTGGTCGCCGACACCGAGGTCGAGCACCCCCTGAGCTGCGTTGGCCGGGGTGCCGGTCAGCTCGCGCTTGAGGTGGCGCAGCACGAGATCGGTCAGGTCGTAGGAGCGCTGGTCCGGCCGCACGAGGTAGGCGGCCAGCGCGGTGTCACTGCTGATCCCCCGCAGCGGCAGACCGCGGGCCTGCAGCGCCTGCATCGGCCCTTTCGCGTCATGCAGGACTTTCGGCCGTTCGGCATCGGCCAGCCAGGCGGCCAGGGCGGACTCCCCGTCGGGTGCGAGCGTTTCCAGGTCGATGTAGGCGGCGTCGTTGCGTCCGGCGGGAGCAATCGCGAGGCCCTGCACATCTCCGGTCCCGCGGGCCCAGCTGCCGAGCACGTGTACCCCGCAGCGCACCCCGGGACCGGCCGTCTCGGTCAACCATCCGGGCACCTCACCGCTGTCGAGGACAACGCCGTCGACCTCGACGCCCGCGCCGGGAGTGGCTTCGTCCTGCACCGACTCCAAGGTCGCGAACAGCCGATCGCGCAGCACCCGGAACTCCAGACCGTCGAAAACGGTGTGCACCTCCTCCCGATCCCACCCCTGCCGCTCCAACGCGTCCACCTCGAGGGGCAACTCCAGGTCGCCCAGCAACTGGTTCAGGTGCCGGTTGCGAAGGACGCCGTCCAGATGTTCGCGCAGCGACTCCCCCGCCTTGCCCTTGATCTCGCCGACGTGATCGACGACCCCGGTCAGGTCGCCGTACTGGTTGATCCACTTGGCGGCCGTCTTCGGGCCGACACCGGGCACGCCCGGCAGATTGTCCGACGTCTCGCCGACCATCGCCGCGAGATCGCTGTAACGCTGCGGGGGGACGCCGTACTTCTCCTGCACCGCGGCGGGCGTCATCCGCGCCAGGTCGGACACGCCTTTGCGGGGATAGAGCAATGTCACCCGCTCATCGATCAGCTGAATCGCGTCGCGGTCACCGGAGCAGATCAGCACCTCGTCGAAGTCCGCGGCCCGGGCCTGGGCGGTCAAGGTGGCAATGATGTCGTCAGCTTCGTAACCGGGCATCTCGACGTAGGAGATGCGCAGCGCATCCAGGACCTCCCGGACCAGCGAGACCTGACCCTTGAACTCATCCGGAGATGCGGACCGGGTTGCCTTGTACCCCGCGTACTCCTCCCTGCGGAAGGTTTGCCGGGAGACATCGAAGGCAACCCCGACGTGCGTCGGCGCCTCGTCGCGCAGCACGTTGATCAGCATCGAGGTGAAGCCGTACACGGCATTTGTCGGTTGCCCGGTCGTCGTGGAGAAGTTCTCCACGGGCAGCGCGAAGAACGCCCGGTAGGCCAGAGAATGCCCGTCCAACAACAGCAGCCGTTTCACGCATGGCAGCCTAAGCCCCATGACCGACACCACGCCCAACGGCGATCCGAACGCCGCCCTGCTCGCACAGTTCAACGGAATGAATGCCGGCGCTCTCGGTGAGCGCATGGGTATCGAATTCCTGGAGGTCTCACCCAACCGTGTCGTCGCGCGGATGCCCGTCGCCGGCAATACCCAGCCCTACGGCCTGCTGCACGGCGGAGCGAGCGTGGTGTTGGCCGAGACGGTCGGTTCAGTGGGGGCGGCGCTGCACGCCGGAGACACGGGGATAGCGGTCGGGATCGACATCAGTGCCACCCATCACCGCGCCGCCCGCGAGGGCTACGTCACGGCGACCGCTACCGCGCTGTCGCTCGGTCGCACGCTGGCGTCCTACGACGTGGCGATCCTCGACGACGACGGACGTCGGGTGTGCACCTCGCGCATCACCTGCATGGTTCGTCAGACCGCACCGGGCGCCTGAGGGTCAGGTACGGGCAGGGCAGGGCAGTGCGTGCGTCCGGGTCAGAGGGTGCCGGCGACCTTCACCTTGTCCTGCGATCGGGCCCGCAGTGATCGGCGCTGGCGGACCGTTGCCGCACCGGTGGGGTCGGCGTGACCGACGAGTGTGCGGCGCAACGACGCCGTCGAGGTCGTGCGGACGGTGAGAACCCCGGCGAAACCCAACTTGGCGAAGTACCGATTGGCGCTGCGTTCGGCGACGGGCACGAAACACACGACCTGCGCGCACCCCAGTTCTTCGGCGCGCTCACAGACCTGAACGAGCAGCGCCTTGGCAACCCCGGCTCCCCGATGTTGGGGGGACACCCACATCTGGTCGATCCACACAGCCTGTTCTTCGGCGAGCCCGGACAGCGGACTGATCGTCGCGACGGCGTATCCGGCATCCTGCCCGTCACAGGTGGCCAGCAGGATACGTACGTCCTCCCGTGCCAGAGCGGCCTGCATCCGACCGTCGCGAGCCGCGCGCTGAGCCCACTGCAGGGTCTGCCCCGACTGGGTGCGCAGGGCGATCCAGAGCGGGATCAGGCGCTCCAGATCGCTTGTTTCGGCGATGCATACCTGCACTGTGGGACGAGTCATCGCCAAGCACCTCACGCGACGTGGAAACGGGACGCACTGACACTAGTGCCCGAACCTCACAGTTGTTTGACGGGTTGCTGAATGCCAGGTCAGTCGGGTCGGGCGGTATAAGCCGCACTCAGTCCTCGCCGAGGTAGGCCTTCTTCACATCGTCGCTGACCAGGAGTTCGCGGCCCGGGCCGTCCAGGACGATCTTGCCGACCTCCAGGACGTACCCGTGCGTCGCCAGCTTCAGGGCAGCCCGCGCATTCTGCTCGACCAGTAGAATCGTCGTACCGCGCTTCTGCAGGGTCTGCACCGTTGTCATGATCTTCTTCATCATGATCGGCGACAGGCCCATCGAGGGCTCGTCCAGCATCAGCAGTTTGGGCCGGCTCATCATCGCCCGGCCCATCGCCAACATCTGCTGTTCACCGCCGGAGAACGTGCCGGCCGCCTGTTTGCGGCGTTCCGCCAGGATCGGGAAGAGCTCGTAGGCCTCGTCCAGGTCGGCCTGGATGTTGCCGCGGTCCTTGCGGGCGAACGCACCCAGCATCAGGTTCTCCTCGACGGACTGTCGGGGGAAGATGCGGCGACCCTCGGGGGAGTGCGCCAGTCCCATCGTCAGGATGGTGTGTGCGGGAGTCTTGTCGATCCGCTCCCCCAGGAAGCTGATCTCACCCCCCGATGGACGCAGCAGGCCGGAGATGGTGCGCAGCGTCGTGGTCTTACCGGCGCCGTTGGTGCCGATCAGGGTCACGACCTGCCCCTCGTCGACCGTGAAGCTGATGCCCTTGACGGCCGTGATCTTGCCGTAGGCAACCTTGAGGTTCTTGACCTCGAGCATGGGGCTCACGCCTGGTCCTCCGCATCGTCGTCGTCGTCACCGGTGCCGATGTAGGCCTCGATCACCCGATGGTCGGACTGCACCTCGCCGGGCGTCCCCTCGATCAGCACCTCGCCGCGGACCAGACACAGGACCCGGTCACACAGGTTGAAGATGAACCGCATGTCGTGCTCGATCACCACGACGGCCCGACCGGTCTCCCGGATGCGGAAGATGAGGTCGGAGGCCTGCTGGGTCTCCTGCGGGTTCATCCCCGCAGTGGGCTCGTCCAGCAGGATCACCTTCGGATCGGTGGCCAACGCCCGGGCGACCTCCAGCCGTCGCTGGTCGCCGTAGGGCAGGTTGCGCGCGAGCATCTCAGTCGCGTGGCCCAGACCCACGAAGTCCAGCCAACCCTGCGCCTTCTCGCGCGTCTCGGCCTCCTCGCGACGGAACTTGGGACCGTGCAGGATCGTGGTCAGCACCCCGGAGCTGGTCCGGCAGAAGGTGCCGACCATGACGTTCTCCAACGCGGTCATATTGCCGAAGAGTCGGATGTTCTGGAAAGTTCTGGCCATCCCGGCCTCGACCACCTTGCGCGGCTTTGGCGGGATCTGGACCCCGCCCAGCTGCACCGAACCCGATGTCGGCTTGTACAGACCGGTCAGGCAGTTGAAGAAGGTCGTCTTACCGGCACCGTTGGGGCCGATCAGACCGACGATCTCCCCCTCGTGCACGGTCATATTGACGTCCTTGACGGCGGTCAGGCCCCCGAACTGCATCAGGACGTTGTCGGCCTGCAGCAGCACCTTGCCGGTGAACCCGCCATCGCCTCCCGCATGTCGCGGCTTCGTTGCAGCGGTACTCATGCGATTGCCTCCTGCTCGTCCAGGTGCTCGTGCCCGATGATGTCAGCCAACTCGTCGTCCTCTTCGTGGAATTCAAGCTGCCGACGCTTGCTGGCGATCAGTCCCTCGGGTCGGAAGCGCATCATCAGGACCAGCGCCAGCCCGAAGATCAACAGGCGGTAGTCCTCGATGAAGCGCAACTTCTCGGGCAGCAGCTTCAACACCACCGCGCCCAACGCGACGCCGACCACGGTGCCCATCCCGCCCAGCACCACGGCTGCGAGCAGGAAGGAGGACTCCTGGAAGGTGTAGTTGTCCGGCACGACTGCCGGAGTCGAGTGTGCCTGCACCGCTCCGGCAATGCCTGCGAGGAATGCTCCCCCGGCGAACGCCAGGATCTTCAGCCCGAAGATGTTGACGCCCATCGCTTCGGCAGCCCGCTCGTCCTCACGGATGGCGATCCAGCCACGCCCGATCCGACTGTTGTTCAGCCGGGAGAACACGGTGATGATCAGGGCCGCGACGAAGACCAACAGGATGTAGTAGTTGGAATAGTTGGAGATGGTGAACGATCCGAGATTGTGCGACGCGCCGAAGTTGAATCCGAACAGATTCAGGTCCGGGATACCGGCAATACCGTCCGAGCCGTGGGTCAGGTTCGGGCCGCTGATGCCGTCCAGGTTCAAGACAGCCTTGTGGAAGATCTCACCGAACGCCAGGGTGACGATCGCCAGGTAGTCACCGGACAGCCGCAACGTGGGCGATCCGATGATCAGACCGAGCACGGCCGAGGTGAGCCCGCCCAGTAGAGCGACCACCAGGAACGGCGGGTGCCATCCGATGGTGGCGCTGGCCGCATTCGACATCATCGCCCCGACGTACGCCCCGGTACCGAGGAACGCGATGTACCCCAGGTCCAGCAGGCCGGCCAGCCCGACGACGATGTTCAGTCCGAGCGCCGCGCACAAGAAGATCGCGATCTGCACCGCGATCGACATATTGGAGTCGGTGCCGTTCTGGGTGAGCGGGAAGAGCAACGCCACGACCAGTGCGCCGAGCATGATCACGGGGCGGTGACGCGATGCCGCCATCGTCAACCACGAGAAGTAGCCACCCCGGAACAGGAGCGAGCCGAAGGTCGCGGCTGCGGTGAGGGATGCGAGGACCGATCCGCCGTCATCCCCGCGCAGTACGAAGGCAACCATGAACAGCAGGGCTGCGAGCGTGGCGGTGATGACGACGATTTCCAGCCAGGCGGCGCCGTGCACCTTCAGTTGGTTACGCACCTTGACCGGTGCCAGCAGCAGCGCGCCGGCGATCATGACCAGTGTCGCGACGAGCGCGACCCAGGCACCGGGATCCAGGTTGATCAGGCCGCCGGACTGGTAGGCGATGTTGTAGTCGATCAGTCCGATGAAGATGAAGGACCCGATTGCCAGGGATTTCGCGGCCGCGGGCGTGTCCCACCACGACATGGCGGCCGGGCGGCGGTACAGCAGGAATGCGTGGACCAGCCCTGCGGCTCCCATGATGATGGCCAGTTCCTGCAACGGAGCCGGATTGCCGGTCAGCGACAGGTCCCCCAGAAGCTTCGGGTCATAACTCCAGGAGAGCAGCGCTGCAATGATCAGCAGCACCGACCCACCGGTGAACAGGCCCTGCCCGATGGCGGGCTTGGGCGACATGGTGGCCAGTGGATTCTTCATGCGCGGTCCACCACCCGGGCTCCGAAGAGCCCTTCCGGCTTGAAGACCAGCACCAGGATCAACACGACGAATGCGTACACATCACTCCAGGCGTTACCACCGAATTGGCCAGGGATGTACTGCGTGGCCATGGCCTCGATGAGGCCGAGGATCAGGCCTCCTGCAACGGCACCCTGGATGTTGCCGATACCCCCGAGCACGGCTGCGGTGAAGGCTTTGAGCCCGGCGAGAAAGCCCATCGTCGAGGACACGTTGCTGTCGCGCAGACCTTGGGCGACTCCTGCGAGCGCCGCGAGAATCGCTCCCATCGCGAAGGCTGCGGTGATGATGCGGTCGACGTTGATACCCATCAGCCGGGCAGTGTCCGGATCCTGGGACACCGCGATCATCGCTTTTCCGGTCCGGGTCTTGGCAATGAAGATGTAGAGCCCGATCGCACTGACCGCCAGCAGCGCGAGGGTGAACAAGGTCGTGCGTTGGATGACGACACTGCCGATCGTCAGCGACTGACCGGTGACCCCGTCGATGCTGGGGTAGGGCACATTGCTGGTGGCCCCGGGGTACCAGAGCTGGATGGCGCGCTGCAGCGCGATCGAGATACCGATCGCCGTGATCAGCGGCGCCAGCCGTGGCGCGTTGCGTAGCGGCCGGTAGGCGAATCGCTCCATGAGCAGGGCGACACCCACCGAACAGAGCGCACCGCCGATGATCATGACCGGCAACACCCACAGGCCGGTGCTCTTCTGACACACGACCTGCCAGGTCGCCAGGGACCCGAAGGCACCGATCATGAAAACCTCGCCGTGCGCGAAGTTGATCAGCTGCACGATGCCATAGACGACGGTGTAACCGACGGCAATCAATGCGTACAACGACCCGACGGTCAAACCGTTGAGCAGCTGCTGGATGAACTGAGTCATCAGGCTCCCAGTGTTGTCAGAATTGTCATTTTTTTGCGTGTTTGCGCAGTGACGCG
>JALYUK010000261.1 GCA_030853805.1 Actinomycetota bacterium
GGCCACGATCGCCACGTACCGCTGGGGACTGTTGCTGCTCAGCGTCTGCACCGCGGCGGTACTGGCTGCGGTCGCCCACCCCAACACGCTGTTGGGCAAGGCCTTCGGGATTGCGCCGCTGCGGTGGGTGGGCGAGCGGTCCTACGGCCTGTACCTGTGGCACCTACCGGTGATCGTCTTCACCCCGCAGGACGTGCTCGCAACCCAACCGGTGGTGCGCGGCCTGCTGCAGGTGCTGGTCATGGTGGGCCTCGCGGCGGCCTCCTGGCATTTCATCGAAGACCCGATCCGCACGCACGGGCTGCTCGGCGCGCTACGAGCCGGGGGGGCGTTTGTGCAGCGCCCGGGGAGTGCACCCAACAGTCGTCGATCGCCCGGGCTGGTGCTGGGTGCGTCGGTCTTCGTACCGCTCGCGGTGCTGGCCATGCTGCTGCCCCGGGCGTTACCGCGCGAGTCCGCCTCGCAGATTGCCGCACCGCTGCCCACCCCGGTGACCGCCCCCGATACCTCCAGTACCCCCGGCTCGCCCACCACACCCGGCACGTCGGCACCGACGTCACCATCGCCCAGCGGGCCGACGCGTACCAAGTGCACCAGCGTGTTCCTGGTGGGCGATTCGACCTCCGAGGGGCTTTACGGGAAGGCCTCGGTGCTCTCGCCTGCACAGAATCTGAAGGGTCAGCTGCAGGACGTAGGGGTCCGCAGCTTCACTGCGGACATTTCAGGCGCTCGCAGCATCATCGAGTCCTATGAGAATGAGCCCTCGGGTGAGCAGGTGGTCAAGAAGCGAGTTGCGGCTGGGTATCACGGCTGCTGGATCATCTCGCTGGGCAATGTCGACGCCGCCACCGTCGCCAAGTACGCGCCGGACACCACCACCATCCCCGCCCGGATCAATACGATCATGAACACCATCGGTAAGGATCAGCCCGTGATGTGGCTGACCACCCGGACCGGACTGCAACGCGGCACATTTCAAGAGAGCTCGTACCCGCCGTGGAACAAGGGTCTGGTCACCGCCTGCAGCAGGTACCCCGACATGCGGGTGTTCGACTGGGCCAGCGCGTACAAAAATGCATGGATCGGTCCCGACGGTATCCACTCCACAAAGACCGGGTACCAGCACAAGGCCCAACTCATGGCGCAGGCAATGGCCATCGGTTTCCCCGCCTCCGCGACCCCGCCGACGAACTGCCTCATCAGCAACCGATGACACAGATACGGGGGGAAATGGCACCGGACGTGGTGCCTGGGGCGGACCAGTGATTGCGTGCGTCCCTCCTCCTCGAGTCCACCAGGGGTACCCACGTTCACTGCATCAGCTGTGTCCGGCAGTCATCCTCCAGTGACGCAAAATCGACAGAGTGACACGAAACCTTCGTTCCTACGGGTTTTGTAGGTTCTCGCCCAATCTGTCACTCGCGCACAGCTCGGACCTGCGCGTGACAAAAGACGGGCCACGCAGATTCTCACTATCTTGCCCAAATCCTCGGATCTCGGTGTTTCGTAGGTCGCCCGTGTCCAAGAATGTCCATGCGGACTGGTGTTACGGGACCGGCATCACCCCGCCAGAGCAGGATCACCTCCTGACCTGCAGGTTCACCGTTGGTCCTCTGGCTCGCGCGACCGTTGGGCTGCGCAGAAGCCGGGGGCAGGTAAAGCCTGGGTGAGGGGTTGTTGCTGGTCGCTGAGCAATCATGTCGAAGACGTGCCAGTGTTTGGGGCCGCTGAAGGCCAGCCCGTCTTCGTCTTCGACGTGGAATTGAAGAATGTCTGGCCCGTTCAGGAGCTTCCGTGCTTCGACCTCGGACATGTACGTCTCGCGCTCTCGATTGGCCCTGAGTCACGATCACCGAACAGGTCCACGGCGAGAATCGCCTCGGGCATCAACGCACGCGTCATCGTGCTCCACGTGGTTTGAAAACGGTCCGGTCGCGCAAAGGAACATCCGGAGGCCGCATAGATGAGGTTCGCCCCCGGAAGTTCTGGCAGATCATTGAGGTCGACAACACACGTATTCAAGCGAGAGCTGGCGACTGGCGCGATGATGTTCCTGAGTCGGTGGAGTAAAGACTTATCAGCGTCCAGGGCATGGACCCTCCAGCCGACGGCAATGAGTAGCCGGGTCTCGATCCCAGCACCGCAGCCCAGGTCAACGGCGAGCCGCTCAAGGCCGGGACCCGCGTAATTCAGCGCGTCGATCAGTAGCGGCGGGCTCGCCTCGCACCCTGCTTGCCGTTATATCGCGCCCAATGTGTGGCGTTGTGGTCAGGCATGCCGACATTTTGCCGTCGCGCGCGGACAGGACAGGCATCGAGGCTCGGCCTCGCCGCCTATCGTGGAGCCCGGTAAATCTCAGATGTGGCGAGAGGGGGGATTGGTATGGAGCACGACGCGTTGAATGTGCCGCATGTGGAGTGCTGGTGGTGTGGCGCAGAGCCGGTCGCGTACGTGGCGTCGCTCGAGGGCTCGCGGGGAATTGACCACTTCGCCCTGGCCCGCCGGCCATGGTCTGCAGCACATGTCATGACTTGTTACTTGAAGGGCGTGATGTTGAACTTGCTGGACGCCTCACCGATGAGTACGACGACTGGGGCAGGGTTCAGGTAGTGGAGCAGCTGCATGCACGACTCACAGGTTTCACTGTCGCGGGCCACTAAGAACGCACGCTGGCTATTCCCCCACCAGCAACGGCCGCCGAAGCCAAAACTCCCCGCGGGTGTTCGGCGAACACGCCCGCAAGGGATCCCGTCCCGATGGCCAATCGTTCACTGGAACGGGCGAACAAAGGGCGGCCAGAATGCGTTCTGTGCTCCACTTGGGGCCATGGCGGTTAAGAACGATCGACACGGCGAACTGGACCTGATCGTGACTGTTGACGACCATCAATTCCAGGTACACCGCCTACCCGAGCTTCGGCCAACGTATGACTACACCTAACCCAGCGGCCCGCACCAGGATTACGGCTTCAGCACGACTTTGGGCGATGATCAGCCATGGTCCTCAGACGTAGAAGGCCATTAATGACGAATTCGCACTTTCCTGTCGGTGATTGATGCTGATACCGGGTTCGCCAGGGAAATCACCACGTCGGACGAATGACCATTCCGTCGGCTGCAGACTGCGTGAATTGTGAATGGCGGGCCAGTCGTCACCGTTCACCGATCGGTGACCGCAACAGGTTGGCGGGCCGTGAGGGCTAGGCATTCTGCCGGGAGCGAAGCGGGGGTGACATCCAGACCTGAATGAGCGAACGTGAGCGGATGCCAACAAACCTGTCCGTAGATGTCGGAGGCGTCACCCTTGCGGTCCGGCTGTGGGCCGCCGAAGAATCGTCTGACTGCGTGCCGTTGGTGTTGCTGCCCGCCACCGCCGAGACGGCCGAGGATTGGGACCTTGTGGCGTCGACGCTGTGCCGGTCGCGTG
>JALYUK010000263.1 GCA_030853805.1 Actinomycetota bacterium
CACGGGACCGTACCGAGCGTCCACCCGACGTTCACCGGATCGCCCCGTCAACCCGTGACATCTGTCATGGGCGTCCGGCGGCGCGAGGGGGAGGCTGTGAGGACAGTCACATCACCTGGAGGAGGAACGTGTGAGAACGTCACGACGCGTGGTCGGACTGACGACGCTGGCCGCGGCCAGTGTCGCCTTGACCGGCGTGACAGCACCCTCGTATGCACAGTCGGCAACCGCGCGGACAGCTGCGAGGACTCTGTCGTCGACCGGGCTCCGGCCCGGCCAGATCAAGCACGTCTGGCTCATCATCTTGGAGAACAAGTCCTACGACGCGACGTTCACCGGGCTGAACCAGAACAGCTACCTGTGGAAGACGCTGCCAGCACAGGGCGCGTTGCTGAAGAACTACTACGGCACCGGCCACTACAGCATGGACAACTACATGACCGCGGTGTCCGGCCAGGCCACGCAGCCGGACACGCAGGCCGACTGCCCGGTCAAGAACTTCGACTTCGGGTCCAACAAGAACATCGTGCGGCGCGGCAAGAATGCTGGCCAACTGGCGTCACCGGCGGGTGCGAATGCCACGAACGGCCTGAACGGTTGCACCTACCCCTCCGACGTACCCACGCTGTTCAACCAGCTCGATGCTGCCCACACGACGTGGAAGGGTTACGCCCAGGACCTGCACAATCAGCCGGGCCGGGAGGACGCGGTGTGCGGTGGGCCCGGCTCCGTCGAGAACAACCCGACCACGAATCCGCGGTACATGAGCGCCTCAGCGGCTCACCCGCTCCCGCCCGGCGTCTCGAGCCTCACCGGCGCGCAGGCGAACGACCAGTTCGTGTCCAAACACTTCCCGTTCTCCTACTTCCACTCGCTGACAGGCACCAAGCAGGCCAATGGCTCGACCAACCCGGGACTGACCAGACCGGTGAACGGCGGCAACGACTGCGACGCCAAACACATCGCGAATCTAGACGACTCGAAGTACGGAATCTTCCACGACCTGCAGAAGGCGTCGACGACCCCGGCGTTCAGCTGGATCACTCCGGACAACTGCAACGACGCTCACGACGCGGTCTGCAAGGGCAACAACATGTCCGGCTCGTTCACCTCCGCGGGCAAGCCGATCTACCAGGCACCGATACCCAACCCCCAGTCGACAAAACCGAAGAACTACACCGGTGGCCTGTACGCCAGCGACCTCTTCCTCAAGTACTACGTCCAGATGATCGAGAAGTCACCGGCGTTCAAGGACGGCGGACTGATCGACATCGCCTTCGACGAGGGCTTCCCCGCGTTCACCTACACCGGGAACAGCTTCAACAACGCGAACGCCTACGGCCCAACGCTGAGCGACAAGCCGGACGCATCGACTTCGATCGTGACGGATTCAGCGGCTGAAAACCTCTACGGGCGCAATGTGCACAGCGAACCGACGGGACCGAACACGCCGCTCAAGACCGATCGCAACGGCAACCAGCTCTTCCCGGGCCCGGGCAACAACGCCTTCATCGACCGCCCGCCGGCCTGCACCTCGACAAAGCCGCGCATACCCGCCGGCTGCGTTCCCGGCCTGGTCCTCGGCGGTGGTGGCACCAGCCCCGCCGCGCGGACCGACAACGTCGCGGCGTCCAGCACCACGAGCTACGTGCTCGACCAGTCGATCGTCGCTGATGACACCGGACGCGGGGTCACCGACACCACCGACAAGACCGGACCCAACGGCACCAGCCCGATCCCGAAGGACACCTTTGTCGGGGCGGTCAGCGACACCGGACCCCAGTTCCCGACCTCCCCGAACGGCACAGTCACGGATGGCTCGTTCCAGCTGATGGACGCCAGCGGCAACCCGGTGACCCCCACGGGCCCAGTGAGCAGCCTGACCCTCAGCGCCGAAGGTCAGCCAGGACACTTGCAGCCGGGGCAAACCGCCGACCCGCTCTACGACGCCAAAGACGCAACCACAGGTGGTGGCCAGACCGGCAGCGTGCTGATCAGCCCGCTCATCCGGCCGGGCACCGTGAGCACGACGTTCTACAACCACTACAGCTGGCTGCGAACCATGGAGGACATCTTCCAGGTGAGCAGGGGCGACGACTACTCCCGCCTGCCCGGTGGCGCCACCGTCTCCGGCGGCCTGGACCACCGCGGGCACCTCGGATTCGCGGCTCAGCCCGGTCTCGCGCCGTTCGGTCGCGACGTGTTCACGGCCACGGGCAGAAACCGGCGTTGACGGGTAGCACCCGGCGTCTCGCTGCGCTGGTCGCACCGATTGCGGCGACCGCTCTGCTGTTGGTCAGCTGCGGTAGCAGTCCGCCCACACACCCACGGGCATCACCCACCTCGGAGCCGGCGGGTACGTACGGTCCGTTACCGACGTACCTACCCACCGCCACGGCCGAGCCGGACGCCATGCTGACCGGCAGCCCGGCACGACCGGCCGTGGCCTCTGAGGGCGACAGGGTTCTTGCACAACTGCCCGGCGGCACAGTCCAGGCGCAGGTGACCGGGCCGATCGTGCCCGGTGAGGGCCTGCCGTACGTCGCAGCAGCAACAACGTGCACGTGGACGATCGCACTGGACCACGCAACCAGCACCGTTCCGATACGGCTGCGCGACTTTCAGGTCGTCGACCAGCGAGGTCATGCCTACCGGTTGAGCTACGCACCCGGCACCACCCCTCCCCCGGCCACGTTGCGGAAGGGACAACACACGACTTTCTCGGTGCGCGTCGTGATGATGACCGGCGAAGGGGTCATGCGCTGGCAACCGGGAGGTCGACTGCTGGCGCTGTGGGACTTCGTAGTGGAAAACGACTGAACGCTTCTCTCAGGGACGTCGAGTCCCCTGATTCGGCCGCCTGACGTCATAATCCCCACCGAGGCAGACCGTAGCTTTCTGTAGCTGCCGGTCATATTTTCATTCTTATGACACGTGAAATCAGCCAGCGCGAGTTGCGCAACGACAGTGGCGCAGTGCTGCGCGCAGTGCAGGCTGGTGAAGATTTCATCGTGACGCGCAACGGGACCCCCCTGGCCGAATTACGCCCGCTGCAGCGCCGCCGTTTTGTCGCCAAAGCCCAGCTTCTCGTCGCTGCGCGCCAGTTGGCTCCTATCGACGCAGCCGCGTTTCGTGCGGACCTCGATGAGACGGTGGACCAGGGTGTCCAGTGGGACCTGTGAGGTTGCAAGCAGGGATCCTCGACACGTCGGTGCTCATCGACCTGCTGGACATCGAGGACGACTTGTTGCCAGCCGAGTCTGCGATCACTGCGGTCACCCTCGCGGAGCTCGCGGCTGGACCACACGCGACTACGAACCTCATTGAGCGATCAATCCGACAAGAGCGACTGCAGTGGGCCGAGGCGACTTTCGACGCTCTCCCGTTCGACGTTGCAGCAGCTCGTAGCCATGGCCGCGTGTACGCGCTGGTGCGTGCTGCCCGTCGTATCGGGACGGGTCGCAACGATTGCCATCCGGAGAGAGCCATCCTCAGCAGACCCGGATCCCCTCATCGGCGAGGAACTGGCGGGCACGGCCGAGCTGACGGTCGGCCGAGAAGACAAGCCACTGCCCGACCAGGTCCTCGGAGTGCACGATGTCGCGAAACCGGGCGAAGGCACCCTTGCCCTGCAACGCGCGTTCCATCCGCTCCTTCAGCGCCCCGTCGCTCTGTCGCTCCGCGAACGCCGACATGTCGCCCCACCCGCCGGATGAACCCCGCTTGTCGACCCGCAGCCAGCGGTCCGGGTCGGATTCCACATCGATGGCCACGTCCGCCCCGACGGTCATCGGATCGGTGACGCTCTCGTCGTACACCTCGCCCGTGTTCAGGTCCAGGTACCCACCGGAGGACATCTCCAGGTCCCCCTCCAACGTGTCGCCGAGCATCTCCAGATCAACCGACACGTCTCGGCCGGCTGGTGGCACGCGGCGCAGCGCAGCCAGCAGCGCCTCGGCCAACACCTCATCCCCCACACCGCCCCGGAAGGTGAGCCGGTTGATGACCGAGAGCGCCACCGACTCGGCGTCGCCGCCGCGGTGTGCGAGGGCCATAGGTATGCCGGTACCCACCTGCTGCAGCGCATCGTCGATGTCGCACCCGGTGACCGCGCCCAGGAACCGGGGCGCGTCCTTCGTCGCGATCGCAGCTCGCAGTTCGGTTGCCTCCACCAACGGCACACCGTCCGGCGCCGGCCAAGTCCCTATGCGCATCGGGTGCGGCCCCTCCGGTCGCTTGGGCACCCGGCCCTCACCGTCGTCCGTGCTCCAACGACGCCCGTACTGATCCGGGATGCTCCCCCAACCCCAGTAGGCAAGCGGAACATTGGGGCGGATGCCGAGCACGGCCATCGGATCGACTTTGTCGGTGTCCACCACGCACCGGTGCGTCCAGTCGTCGCCGAGGTCGAAGGTGAACTGGAACTCCTCGCCCGCCTGGACGGTCCGGGCGACCTTCGCGACCGCAATGTCCAGGGGCACCGTGATCGGTCCGCCAATCGACCCGGCCAGTTCGTCGGCGGTGTTCACATCGGTGATGATGCGGCCGTCGGCGAGGGTGAACATCGACAGGTGTGCCTTGTCCCACCGGGCGAATGCGTCGTTGACGGCGTCGGCCAGATCACCGAAAGTATGCGAGGGGCTGATCGCGAAGATGCGGCCCGGCCACGGCCACAGGTCCTCTCCACGCCCGCCGAGTAGCTCCACCGTCACCGATAACCAAGTACGCGCCATACCTCCAAGGTATGCCAGCCTCGGCAGGTGTGGATAACTCGGGAAGTAGATGGGGGATGTGGATAACTATTGGTCGGAATCCCATTGATATCAATAGAATTCGTCCTCGTAATCCCTTGTGTGCACACCCGAACGTACGTATGATGAATACATCAGTTCGAATCATTCGGGCAGCATTTTGGAAGGGGCGGATCGTGAGTCATCCAGTCCCTGACCATGCACCCACGGCGCCCACGCCGCCCTCGCCGATCGCGCCCGCAGCTCCCGGTACGGGCGCCCGGTTGATGGGACTGTTGACAGATTTCCTCGCGTCGCTGGACACCTGGCCGGGGGCGTTGTTCCAGCTCAGCGAGGCAGACCTGGGCGACGTGGTGTCGAACATGCTGACGGTGGTGGGCCGTGCAGAGAATGTCGCAGTGTTGGCCACTGCGGAGGCGTTGGCCCGTGGGACGGTCGCCAGTTCGATGGCGACGGGTGCCCCGGGGTGGGTCGCGCAACATGCGCGCGGGGTGGATCCGGTGATCACCCGGCGGGTCGGTGCGGTCGGGGTGGAGTGCGCTGACCCGCGCAATCAGGTCGTGTCTGATTGTCTGGCGGCTGGGTCCGCGAGTGTGGCTGTTGCA
>JALYUK010000277.1 GCA_030853805.1 Actinomycetota bacterium
CGGCGAACATGGACCACGACTCGATGATCTGATGGACAACATCACCGAACCCTCGAAAGGCCCCACCACCTTCTAGGGACCGCGCGCTGAGGCCACACCGCGAGACTGTCGTCCTGGGGTATACCCCAGAACGACAGTTGAAAACCGTCCAAAAGATGTCGTTCTGTTGACGGTGTAGGTTATTACGTCAGATATGTTGGTAATGTCTTCGGGTATGAAGTTTCAGACAGTGGCGTATGTGCGGGTGTCCTCGGTTGATCAGCACACCGACCGCCAGGTCGAGGCGGTGGGCGTGTTGGATCGCACGTTCACTGATTACCTCAGTGGCAGTAGCCGGGATGAGCGGGTCGCTTTGGGGGAGATGCTCGACTACGTCCGGGAGGGGGACACGGTGCGGGTGGCGTCGATGGACCGCTTGGCCCGTTCGGTGATCGACTTGGCGCAATTGGTCGGGCAGTGCACCGATAAAGGCGTCAGCGTGGAGTTCGTGGGGGAGGGGCTCACGTTCACCAAGGACACAAACAACCCGTACGCGATGTTCCAGTTGCACATGCTGGGTGCGGTCGCACAGCTGGAACGCTCCCTGATCCGGGAGCGGCAACGCCAAGGGATCGCGATCGCCCGTGCGAAACGCACTTACAAGGGCAGGATGCCCGTGCTCAAAAGCGAACAGATTGCCCAGGCCCGCCAATCGTTGGCGTTGAAAGTCCCCAAGGCGCAGATCGCTCGAGACCTGGGAGTCTCCCGCAGCGCCCTGTACGACGCGTTGGGCGGGCGGGGTGCCTACGCCAAACACTTACCCACTACTGCGATCGAGTGCTCACACCACGACTAGGTCAGGCCCGTGCGGTGTCAGACCCCATCACTGTGAGGGGACCGCGCCGTCGAAACGTCACCGGCACGGACTGCAGGTAGAGAGTTGCGACCATTTGTTGTGACGATGACCACGCGGGGCCTGGCCATCACCGAATGCATGTAGAACATTTCAGCACCGCCGGGGTGAAAGACATGTGACCATCTACTGATACCTGTTCGTGGGTGGTGCACACAAGACAACACAACTCACCCCGGGGACGGGGTGATCATCCCGTCGTACAAGATATTCGGTGTGGACATTTTTTTCGTAGTGGACGGTTCTATCCATCCCGCCCAGGGCACAGCCGGACCTGGCTTGAGAGTCGAGGCGCCCGTGGTCTGCCCCGTCGACGTTCTGGCGTCGCGATGAGTGCCCGGGCGGGCACGGGGACCGCGTTGATCGTTGGCGGTTCGTCCGGTATCGGTTTGGCCAGTGCCCGCGAGTTGATCGCACGTGGCTACCGGGTTGTGCTGATGGCCCGGGATGCCGATCGGCTGATGGCGGTTGCCGAGCAGCTCGGTGCCGGTACCACGACCGCGCCTGCCGATCTGCTCGACGCTGACGCAGTAACCCGCGTCGTGCAGGACATCGTCGCGGACGGCGGCACGCTTGATGTCGTTGTACACACGGCGCAGGTCATGGCCTACGGCCGAATCGAGGACGTACCGCAGGAAATCTTTGAGCGCACCGTTGAGACCGCTACCCACGGCACCGCGAATCTGGCCCGCGCGGTCTTGCCGGTGTTCCGCCGCCAGGGCCACGGCTCACTCATCGTGGTCAATTCGTTGCTCGGACACATCGCCGTCCCTGAAATGGGCACGTACGTAACAGCCAAATGGGCACAACTAGCAATGATCCGGACTTTGCAATTAGAGACGCGCGACGCTCCCGGTATCCACATCAGCGAAATCTCACCCGGCGCGATCGACACCCCCATCTACGAGCAAGCCGCGAACTACACCGGTCGCACACCGGCACCCCCGCCACCAGTGCAATCGCCCGTGGTGATGGCCCGCGCGGTCGCGGACTGTATCGAGAACCCCCGCAAACATGTAGACGTCGGTCCCGGCAACAAGATCGTGATGCTCGGTTTCCAGTTACTGCCGTGGGTGTACGACCGCCTCGTCGGGCCACTGGCACAGATCGCCGTCTTCCGCGGCTCCGACGTACCGCCCTCGGACGGCAACGTGCTCACACCGGCCCCCGACCGCGAGGCCGAGCGCGGCGGCTGGTCGCTGCTGGCAACCCGGCGGGGTGAGGATTGAGCGCCCCAGCGGTAACCGGTGTAGAAAACTTCTTTACCTGCGAGCTACGGCGCGACGGGTGCAGCGCATTTCATCCCATCCTCAGGAGACGGTGGATGAGAATGGTAGGAGGGACGTCGTCGCAGTTCCTGGACGGTGAGTGGCCTCGTGGCTGGTTGTTAGTGCTCTGGCGGTGTGGTGCGACGCTCAACAATGGCCGCTAATCGGTTGAGTGCTTCGATGTTGCGGCGTTGTATGCCGGCTGCTGTGAGGGGGTTGTGTAGCCAATGGCCGGGTCCGTGGGTGGGTGTTTCGTCCATCTCGACCCGGCACGCGTTGCCTTGGGCGCTGAGTCGTAGCTCGATGCGGGCCTGCCCGATTGGCCCGCCTTTGGCCTGTAGGACCAGTAGGGTCGGCGGCTGACTGGTCAGCACGACGGTCTCGTCGCGGGTGACCAAAGGCCAGACGCCGCTGGCGTGGAACAGCTTCGACCCGTCGGTGGGCCAGTTGTCCTGCACGGCGCGCATATGTGAGGTGCCGACCACCCAGCCGCTGTACAGCCACCCGTCGCCGAGTACTGCGAACACCTGCTCAGGTGTCGCCTTGATCGTGTGCGTCACCGTCATGGGCCCGTCCTCCGGTCAGTGAACCTGCGTCACCGGCCCGGTGGGTGGCCGGGCCCGAACAGGCGTCGGCATGTGTAGCGTGGATTCATGAGCCTATCGGCAGGGCGAGCTCGGGGCCGGGCGAGAAGCGGCCCGGACGCGATCGTGGTGGGTGCCGGGCACAATGGTCTGGTCGCGGCGAACATCCTGGCCGATGCAGGCTGGGATGTTCTGGTCTGTGAAGCCACGCCGCACGTGGGGGGCGCGGTGCGTTCGGGCGAGGTGACCGCTAAGGGGTACGTGTCGGACCTGTTCAGCGCGTTCTACCCCCTAGCCGCCGCCTCGCCGGTCCTGGCCGCGTTGAACCTGGGGGAGCATGGGCTCACCTGGTCCCACGCGCCCACGGTGTTGTCCCACTTGTTCCCTGACGGCCGGTGCGCCACGTTGTCGCGTGACATTGATGCGACGGTGGCGTCGTTGAGTGATTTCGATTCCCGCGACGGGGATGCTTGGCGGCAACTCGTCGCTGAGTGGGACACGGTCCGCGGGCCCTTGCTGCAGGCCGTGTTCACACCCTTCCCGCCGCTGGCCCCGACGGTGAAAATTCTTCGTGCGATGCGGGTGGGCGGCACGCTGCGGTTCGCGCGGCTCGCTGCGCTGCCGGTGCGGCGGCTGGCCGAAGAGCGGTTCCACGGCGCAGGCGCCGGGATGCTGTTGGCCGGTAACGCGTTGCACGCCGATCTCAGCCCCGACAGCGCGGGCAGCGCGTTGTACGGGTGGTTGTTGACCATGCTGGGCCAAACGTACGGCTTCCCCGTCCCCGTCGGTGGCGCGGGAGAGTTGACCCGTGCCCTGGCTGATCGGTTGCGTGCGCGTGGTGGTCAGATACGCACCACCTCACCCGTGCAGGACATCCTCACCAGTGGTGGTGTCGCGACGGGTGTGCGGTTGCGCGGCGGGGAAATCATCGGCGCGCGGCGCGCAGTGCTTGCCGACGTCGGTGCGCCCCTGTTGTACCGCGATCTGTTGTCCGACACTGCCCTGCCTGCCCGTTTGAAAGAAGACCTGGACAATTTCCAGTGGGATACCCCCACGTTGAAAGTCGACTGGGCCCTGTCAGGTCCGGTGCCCTGGATCAACCCCGCAGCTGCCGGGTCCGGCACCGTGCACCTGGGGGTGGACCTGGATGGGTTGTCGGTCTACGCCTCAGACCTGGCCCGTCGCCGCGCCCCGGCGCAGCCATTTCTACTGTTCGGGCAGATGAGCACCAGCGATGCCAGTCGCTCACCGGCCGGTACCGAATCCGCGTGGGGGTACACCCACCTCCCGCCCGGGGCCGCGAAAGATCCGGACCTGGTGGCTCAACAGGTCGACCGCGTCGAGGACACCATCGAGCGAGTAGCCCCAGGATTCACCCGCAGCATCATCGGGCGTTACGTGCAATCACCCTCGCAACTGCAAGAAGAAAACCCGAACCTGGTCACCGGCGCTATCAACGGTGGCACCGCACAACTGCATCAACAACTGGTGTTCCGGCCGGTACCGGGCCTGGGCGGCGCCGCGACAGTGTTCGACCGGCTCTACCTCGCCGGGTCCTCCGCGCATCCCGGTGGTGGTGTACACGGTGCGCCAGGCGCCAACGCCGCCCGCGCTGCCCTTGCCCGCGACCGTCCCACCGGCCCCCTTCGACGCCGCGCCACCGCCGCAGCACTAGAGCACATATACCGCTAATCACCCACCTCGTATCCGAGTCGATCCGGCAGCGACCTCTGCGAGATGGCTATGCCGGTCGGTGCGAGGTGAGATGTGGGCCATTGCGCTACCGGACGCGCCAGCACGGTCGTCGGGGTTTGATATGGAGTATCCGTTCGGGATGTATCGGTTCGTGGCCTGAAGGGCTCGAAGGCCTGAACGGTTGGCTGCTGTAGCTGAATACGGGTTGGTTACTGACACTCATAAGCCCAGGCACCGGCGGTCAGGTTGCGGTGGCCCCAACTACGGCTCTGCGCAGGGACCTTCTACCTCGACAAACCCCACAGACTCCGGGCGCTACCAGGTTTTCCAGCCAGGGGCGCGGGGTAAAAATTGGAGGTGCAAGAAGAACAAAAAACCGGTCCCGTAGCGTCCACGCGCACCGAAGGTGCGCTACCCCCGCTGCTCGCTGAGGCCCTGACGAGGTTGACCCATACCCTGCAGGTTCACCGGGCCATCTCTGATGACTTCGAGAAAGACCTAGTAGTCGGTTGTCTGCTCGCGCTGCACGACGCGGGAGTGCCGCTGCAGCAGGAACCTATACACGCCTGGGTAACAGCCCACCACTGGTCACCCAGGTCGGTGGACCAGGTGGTCTGGTGCATGGCCAGCATCACCACCGGTGACAGGCCGTATGCGCGCCCGGTGCTGCCTGCGGATTACCTGCACCAGCTGCGGCGACGCGTCACCGCCCAGCTACATCCAGGGGGTGCTCATCCTGAGATCACCGACTCATAACCCGGTACCCCGGCGCTGCTCCCGGGGTCGGTGGAGCCTCAGCGATCCTGGGCCGATGGCAGCTAGCCTGAAGGAATGGACACCAATGAGGCGCAGCCCTTTGATGACAATGGCGTGAGCGTGGACCAGCAAGACGGGGGCCCGGCATCACACACCGAACACAACAGCAGCGAACCACACGATGACGTTGCCAGCGGAGGAACCACCGAGGGGAATGGCGCTGGGAACGGCCATGACACCAGCGACAGCAGCATCGAACACGACGTCCACGGAGACCCCGATACCGTCAGTTGAGCAGTGCGGCCACCTCCCGTCCTTGGCATGTGCCGGTCGCCAGTAGGAGGTTGAGGAAGGCCACACCGCATGGGGTTCACCGGTTGCCGGAGGAACACCAGCGATAACCCACCCTGGTGCGCGGGTGCTGTCAGTGCCGCACGAGGCGGGCCGTCCACCGTTGGGTGGTCCAGCCTGCGCAACAGCGCATACCGTGCGTACGGCGTACGCCTTCTCGGTTGGGCGCAGCAATGGTAGCTCAGGTTGGCTGTAGTACCAGCAGCCGTCCGCGTACTTCACCGGCCGTGAGCAGCGTGCCCATCCGGTTGGACTGCTCCTGTGCGCTGTGCCAGCGGGGATCCTCATTGTGGCGTCGTTCCAGTTGCTTGGACGGACGCCATCGCCTCCTCCCAGTCGGCCGGTAGGGCGGCGAAGTCGTCGATCCAGCTACTGTTCGTTACCCGCAGCGATGTGTATCCGAGCAGGTCCTGCAAAACCTTGACAGTGGGAAAAGTGTTGCCCTCAGGTGGTCGCAGATTCAGGTCGCCGGGATGGGCGGCGCAGTAGACGATCAGGGCGAAGCGGGCATCCGGTTGCAGTACCCGCCGGATCTCTGCCAAGAATGCCGGCTGATCGGCCACCGTGGACAGCACCCCAGACTCCACCCCCATCGACCCGGTCGCGATCGGCAACCTGGTGCCGGCCTGCAGCGCCTGCACGCCAAAAAGTGATCGCGCGGCTCGGCAGGCCCCGAACGCGGGATCAGTGAGTAGGACACGTACGCCGGCCTTTGCCGCTGCGAACGCGGCCGGTCCGCCCACGCCGGCACCGCAGTCCAGGAAGACTTGGCCAGGTTCGGGCCGCAGGTGCTCCAGCAACCAGCGCATCGCACCAGGGCTGCCACTCCTCGACACCCCGCTGGGATCCGGTAGACCGGATCGAGAGCGCCGGCCACCTCCGCAGTCCACGCCGCAAGCGTGTCGAACTCCTCGTTCATCGAGTCCGACGTGTCGTTCATCGCCGCCTACCCTGGGCCGCTCGGCTCCGGCGCCCGTGGCCTGTACGGGCTGGGCCGGTCAAGGCTTGATGACTACTTTGAGGCAGCCGTCTTCCTTCTTCTGGAACGTCTCATACGCGGCGGGCGCCTCATCAAGGGTTACCCGGTGGGTCGCCAACGAGGCCAGGCCCAGAGGGTCGGTGGTGTCGTTGACCATCGGCATCAGATCCTCGATCCACCGCTTCACATGGCACTGACCCATCCGCATCGTGATCCCACGATCGAACATCTCCATCATCGGCATCGGGTCGGCCTCACCGCCATACACGCCGCTGACCGACACGGTGCCGCCACGGCGGACGGCCTTGACCGCCGTATGTAACGCGGCGAGCCGGTCCACACCCATCGCGTCGATCACGGGCTTGGCCAGGGCATCGGGCAAGTACCCGGCCGCGGTCACCGCCGCGCCGAGCAACGGGGATCCGTGCGCCTCCATACCGACCGCGTCCAGCACCCCGTCGGCGCCGCGACCGCCAGTCAGGTCCAGCAACTCAGCCGTAACGTCCTCACACGAGCGCATGTCCAAGGTTTCGACCCCGAACGCGGCAGCGGCCGCGAGGCGTTCGGGCACCAGATCGACACCGATCACCCGCAGACCGCGCCGGTGGGCGATACGTGCAGCCAACTGACCGACCGGGCCCAGCCCCAACACGACGAGGCTGCCGCCCTCGGGCACCTGCGCGTACTCCACGCCCTGGTAGGCGGTCGGCAGAATGTCGGACAGGTAAAGGTACTGCTCATCGGGCCCGTCACCCTCGACCTTGATCGGCCCGAACTGCGCCTGCGGGACCCGCAGGTACTGCGCCTGCCCACCGGGCACCGCGCCATACAGGTCGGTGTAACCAAAGAGGGCGGCCCCCTTGCCCTGCTCACGCACCTGAGTGGTCTCACAGTGCGCCATCAATCCGCGCGTGCACATCCAGCAGTGACCGCAGGAGATATTGAACGGAATGACGACCCTGTCCCCAGGTGCGATGTGGTGCACGTCGACACCTACTTCCTGGACCACACCCATCGTCTCGTGGCCCAGCACGTCACCGGGATGCAGGAAAGCCCCCAGAACCGAGTACAGGTGCAGATCCGAACCGCAGATCGCAGTCGACGTGACTTTGATGATCGCATCGGTCGACTCCTGGATCCGCGGATCCGGAACCGTCTCGATACTCACGTTCTCCTTGCCCTGCCAGGTTAAAGCCCGCACGGGAAACACCTCTCCTCGTTGATGCGCAATGGCCTAGCTGCTGAAACGTCAATCAGATCAGGCATGCTCACCCTAGGCCTGCAGTTCGCGGCCGCTCAATCACCAAGTGACGTCCCTCCTTTCAGTACCCGCCGGGCAGGAAATTTCAAACGATCGCCACCGGGACGTGTAGGGCTGCACGATCACCACGCTGCCTCAGGCAACGTTAAGCATAAGTGGACCGGAACCTCGCGGGAGGGGTTCAGATTAAAGTCGGTCTCGAGGTGTGAACGATCCGGAGTGGGAGTCCCGCGCCGGGCGTGATCGCGTTGCGCAAACACGACCTAGGTTTTCAGGTGGAGGGCCAATGGCCAACATTTCGGTGATCGGTATAGGCCGGATAGGTCCGCAGCTGGTGGCTCGCTTGATGTCGGCGGGACACACCGTCACAGGCTTCGACGTCAACGAGGAGCGTCATTCAGTCCTAGAACGGTCTGGCGCACGCTCGGCCCCGGATCTTGGTGCTGCTGTGTCATTAAGTGACGTGGTTTTTACCGCCGTGACCGGGACGCCCGAAATCCTTGAACTAGCAACGCATGGCCAACTGCTTGCGCTGATGGCGCCAGGCGCGATCTGGGTGGATCTGACCAGCAC
>JALYUK010000314.1 GCA_030853805.1 Actinomycetota bacterium
TGGGCAGGCCAACCCGAGCGACGCCTATCTCAATGTCGATCCCTTGATCACAGTTCAGAATTCCTCCATTTCAGTCGCAGCCGTCCTGTCCGGCAAGGTCTACGCGAAGAACTCCGCCGATGCCGAGACGGACCTGGGCAGCTATCAGGTCCTCGTCGATGGCAAGGAGGTCGGCGGAGCGGACGCGGGCAGCCTGCAATGCACCCAGTCCGACCCCCTGGTTGCGGTACGCGTCCGTCGCGATCCGATCACCACAAGCGTCAGCCCCGGACAGCATGTCGTCACCATCACGCAGTCCTTCTGCGGGGTGACAGATCTTTTCCTGACCTCCAAGATCTCGCGGACGGTCACCGTTGGTAGTAAGCAACAGGGACCGTCGCAGCCCCCGACCCCGTCGGCGCCCACCACACACCTGGGCGTCACCGGCTGACCACAACTTCACCCGGCCGCAGAAACCCGTCGAGGTACGGCAATCGTCCGACCTTCCGATGGTGAGGTTGGAGGGTTCCTACCCGGGAGTCACATTCGAATGAGACTCTGGTCACATGAAGAGCACCATGCAGACCACACCTCTACTGATCTCGAACCTGTTGCGGTTCGGCACGACTGTGCATGCCGACTCCACCGTGACCACCTGGAAGGCGGACGGACCCGAAATCACGACCTATGGCGAGGTGGGCAAGATCAGCGCCCGCCTCGCCAACGCCCTACGCGGGATGGGCATCACCGGCGACCAGCGCGTCGGCACATTCATGTGGAATAACACCGAACACCTCGCCGCGTATCTTGCGGTGCCGTCGATGGGCGCAGTGCTACACGCCATCAATATCCGCCTCTTCCCCGAGCAACTGATCTATACCGCTCAGCACGGCGGCAGTGAAGTCGTCATCGTCGATGACAGCCTGGCCGAGCCGTTCTCGCAGGTCCTACCGCACCTGACCAACGTGCGTCACGTGATCATCAACGGCACTGACGTGAGCGACGAGGTCTGCGCCTCGATGGCAGCGCTGGACCACATCGAAAGTGTCCGCCAGTGGGATGAGCTTCTCGCCGGACAGATCGACACCTTCGACTGGCCAGAAGATCTGGACGAGAACTGTGCGTCATCGATGTGCTACACCTCCGGCACCACCGGCAATCCCAAGGGTGTCGTCTACTCCCACCGCAGCAACTACCTGCATGCGACCGGTGTCACTGCGGCCCTCGGCATCGGCCAGGCCGAGAAGTTCCTCGTGGTCGTGCCGCTCTTCCACGCGAACGCGTGGGGCTATCCGTACTGCGCGATGACCTCCGGTGCATCGTTGGTGATGCCCGGCAAATACCTGCAGCCGGAGCCGCTGGCTCAGATGATCCGGGACCTGAAGATAACCACCGGGGCCGGAGTACCGACGGTTTGGAACGCGTTGCTGCAGTATCTGGACGCGAACGAGGAAGCAGATGTCTCCACCTGCCGGATGCTGATGATCGGCGGGTCTGCTGCGCCGCCCTCCATGATGAAGGCCTTCCAGGACCGGCACAGTATCGAGATCATCCACGGCTGGGGGATGACCGAGATGTCGCCGGTCGGCTCGCTCGCCTCCCCTCCCGGCGCCGTCGAGTACGAGTCGAAGGAGTACTGGGACTACCGCGCGTCGCAGGGCCGGTTGCTCTGCGGTGTCGAGGCGCGCGTCATGGGACCGGACGGGCAGACCCAGCCTTGGGACAACGAGAGTGTCGGCGAGATCGAGGTGCGCGGGCCGTGGATCACCGGTTCGTATTACTCCAACGGCACCGAGTCCGAGAGCGAGATCGACGACGCGGCAGCGAAATTCGACGAAGGCTGGCTACGCACGGGCGACGTCGGCAAGCTCACCCACGACGGATTCCTGGTACTCACCGACCGATCCAAGGACGTCATCAAGTCCGGTGGTGAGTGGATCAGCTCGGTGGACCTGGAAAACCAGATCATGGGCCACCCGGACGTCGTGGAGGCCTCCGTGGTCGGGGTGCCGGATGAGAAGTGGGGCGAACGCCCGTTGGCTGCGGTGGTGCTGCGCTCGGGCGCGACGACCAGCGCGGACGAGCTGCGGGAATTCCTGGACGGCAAGGTCGCCAAATGGCAGCTGCCGGAGCGCTGGACCGTCATTGACGAGGTGCCCAAGACCAGCGTCGGCAAGTTCGACAAGAAGGTACTGCGTCAGCGTTACGCCGATGGTGAGCTGGAGGTCAGCACCGCCGGTTGAGCAAATCGGAGCTTGAGGTAGTTGGTCCGCCGGGCAGGTCGTGGTTTTCACCGCGACCGGCCCGGCGTTCTTGCGCTGCTGCAACAACCACGGCGCTGGTTGTGGGTTTGGCGCGATCTGGCTGCGCAGTACCGGAGTCGGTGAGACCACGGCCGGCTCAGCTCGCCATCTTCGGCATCAGTCCGGGGGTGAGATCCCAGGTAACCCCCGTGGCGCCGACGTAGGCGGTGAGCAGGTCCCGGTGCACGATCGTGTGATGGCGCGCGCACAACAGCGCCGCGTTGCTCAGAGTCGTCTGCCCGCCGGACCACCACGGATTCACATGATGGGCGTTGCACCAGTCCGGTGGCCGATCGCAGTGCGGGAAGGTGCACCCCTGATCCCGTTGGATGACCGCTGCGCGCAGCGCGCCGGTGAAGAGGCGTTTCGCGCGGCCCACATCCAACGGTTCGGATGCTCCGCCCAGGACCATCGGGATCAGATCCGCGTCACAGGCGAGCTGCCGCAGGGTTCCCGCATCGACGTAGTCTCCGTCGCTGGTGCGACCGATTCCAGGCAGGTACGTCGGGTCGACGGCACCGCGCGCGACGCTGAGGTCGCCCCGTCCGATCAGCCGCCCGGCTTCCGTGAGATGCCCGGCTTCATCGAGGTGACCGGTTTCCCGCAGACCCTCGACCAGGGTGTTGTAGTCGAGGGTCACGACGAGCTTTGCGCTACCACCGACCTCGCCGACCGGCCGAGCCGCAGTGCCATCCAAAACGTTGGCGGCCGTCAAGATCAGGCGCATCAGCGCATCGGCCCGACGTTTCGCCGGCGTACGTACATCACGCTCAGGAGGAGTAACCCCAGCGTCCAACGCCTGACCGGCCCCGGCTCTGTCAGGGCCGGCAGGGCCGCTTATCGGCGGACCGGCAGGGCAGGGCTGCGCTGCCGGCGCCGATAAGAATTGCAATGCATGTTTGACCGCCGCGGCGTGCGCGGCGGACAGGTCTGCTTCCAGTCGGGTCAGCCCGCAGGACAGGTCGAGCCACCGCAGCGACTCACGCTGCTGCTGCACTTCCTCTTCACGCACCAGCTGCTCCGGAGCGAACTCACCGATGATCCGGGTGCTCAACTCTTTCAACGCCCGCGACCCGAACGGCGTCAACGACAGGTACCGCAGCGTCATGGCGTCGCGATCTGCGCCCGGAAGATACTTCAGCACCCGCGGCACTTCGCGTAGTGCCACCGCAGCCGCCGAGACCGAGGCAGAACCCACCGCGAGGCACTGCGCCACCACCGCATTCCTGGGGTTGGCGCACTCTGCCCCCACTGCACCGACCCGGTGCACAACGACCGGATCAACGCCGGTCGCGTGCTGCGCGACCCACCCGGGTGCACCGGTGGCCGTTGAGTTCGCGACGGTCCCCCGCGTCAGTGCCTCCG
Source organism: Actinomycetota bacterium (assembly GCA_030853805.1). GTDB lineage: Bacteria > Actinomycetota > Actinomycetes > Actinomycetales > Dermatophilaceae > Allobranchiibius. Next base: position 3,648 of record JALYUK010000314.1, read on the forward strand.
CAGTCGCCAACGCGGCGATATTCTCCGCACGCCCGACCAGGGTCAGCATGGTGGCGACGGCCTCGCCCAGAGCATTCTCGTCCAATTGGAACAATGCGCCAGGCCACCTATCCAACGATGATGCAAAGGTAGCCAAGAGCTCGGTAAGTTGTGCACCCATTCCCGGCTCAGCCGGGATAACTGGCAGGGGAGACACCAACTCATTGTGAATGTCCGAATAGACCATGGCTCCCCCTCCTTACGATTGTTTTCAGCTTTTACCTGACTCCTCTATCGTACATATCTTCGAAGTGCAGAGCAAGAGAAAATCGGCCACAAATCGCCATTCGAAGGAAATGTTGCTCAAAGCAAGTTATCCACATCCCCCTCATTCCGCAGTACAGGAATGAAGTTACCCACACCCCTCTGAATAGGTATTGACGCCAGCCTTACGGGTGCCGTCAATTATTCCGAAAGACGTCGCACACCACAGCAAACGGCCTCTTACAAACGGTTCAGGCGGCGGTACGCAGCTCGGTGAGGTCAGTGGCCCGGCGCAGGAACAGCAGCGACAGCGCAGTGATCGCCGTCGCGACAAGAAGCGTGCCGCCCGCGAGAACCGTCAGATTCGCCCATGGCACCGGGACCCCCACTGGTTTCGCGTTGCCATTGGGCGTGGCGCTCGCGCCGTAGATCCCGCGAGCCGCGAGAATCCCGACGAGGGTGGTCAGTAACACTGCGGGCACCAACGGCGCAATTACTTCCAGCAACGTCGCGGTGGCCAACGTGCGACGCGGTACGCCCGTCGCGACCAGGGCCGCCAACGTACGCCGACGCGTGACGACGCCCTCCGCAGCAACCACCAACAAGCCTGCGACGGCGATGCCGATCGCGATAGCCAGCACAATGTCCACCAGGTCGAACGCGGTGACGAAGAAGTTGTCCAGGTTCCCGTCTTCGCTGGTCGCGATGAGGAAGTTCGCGCGCAGCCCTTGGGCTCCGGCACCGATCAGTACGGCAAGAACAACCGCGGCGCTCGATCGGCTGGCTGTGAACGGGGCGTCGACCATCCGCCGACATGCGATCAGCACTGCGGGTCGACGGGTGCGCGATCCCAGCACCTGACCCAGGTAATAGGCGAAGGATGCCGATCCGAAGATGACCCCGACAGCCGTCAGCACGAAAAGCACCGGGATGAGTAGGAAAAACACCACGTTGAAGCCGACCCGCGCCACTGGGACTACGGAGAATCCGGCCAGACCGACTGCACCGATGAGGAAGATGACCACTGGCGCGATGGCGGGCGGGCGGTGCGCGATCCGCCGCGTCACCCCGAAAGGCGTGAGCGCGGTCCTGCGCAGCGCCACCAGTCCGAGGAGCGAGGCTCCCACCGGGACGACCAGGAGCACGACGATGAACGCCACGGGATGCGGCAGCACATCGGTCGGCAGGACGAGCTGCCGGTCACGCGGTTGGCCGTCCACCTGAAAGCCCACCTCAAGTTTCTTGCCGATCGGAAACCACCGGTGCATGACGAGATAGAGGATGCCGGCGAGCAGAGCCCCCACGAACGCGGAGCCGAACGTCTCAGCAGCGAGGATGGTGCGAGCGTCTCGAGGAGTACCGCCCGCCATGCGGATGGCAGCCAACCGACGATCGCGCGCCGGAGCGCCGATCCGGCTGCACTGCCCGACGAAGGACAAGGTCACCAGGCTCAGCATCACCATCGCGAAGACGACACCCGGGTGCAGACCCGACTGATTGAGCAGGTCGGTGAAGTACGGACCGTCGCGAGGTCCGATCTGCGTGACGGCAACGCCGAGCAACAGCATGGACGTCGCGACGAGCGCACCGACCGCTGTCAACACGATCCGCAACGCATCCGAGCCTCCCCCGGCCAGAGCGAGCCGCACAATGGTCGAGAGCCGCGGGCCCCGCGCTCTACTCATGACTGCTCACGCCCCACGAGCAGGTGTTCGCCTTCAACAGATGCATCGGCCAACTGGCCATCGAGCAGCTGGATCTCGCGGTCGCCGTATGCCGCGATGCGCGCATCGTGAGTGACCAGGATGACGCTGGTGCCCGCCTCGCGGACCACTCGCGTTACCTGGGTCATCACCTGCTCGCCGTTCAGCGAGTCCAGGGACCCGGTCGGTTCGTCGGCGAAGAGGATCTGCGGCTCGGTGACCATCGCGCGGGCGATCGCCACCCGCTGCGCCTGCCCGCCGGACATCTGTGGCGGTCGGACATCGGCGAGAGCGTCGACATCGAATCGCTGCAACCAGGTCATCGCAGCAACCATGGCCGGACCGCGTCGCCTACCGTCCAGCAGTAACGGGAGAGCGACGTTCTCGGCGGCGGACAGTTCCGGCACGAGCTGACCGAACTGGAACAGCACCCCGAACTCGCGTCGCCGAAGGCGCGAACGCATCGCTTCGCTCTCGCCGCTGATCCGCCGGTCGCCGTAGAAGACATCTCCTGCATCGGGCGACAGAATCCCGGCGAGACACATCAGCAGCGTTGACTTGCCGGAGCCGGATGGCCCGGTCACCGCGAGGATCTCACCGGTGTGAAGGGTCAGGCTGACACCTTTCAGCGCCGGTTCCCGGCCGTAGGAAGCGACGACCGAGCGGGCCCGCAGCGCAACGCCCGCAGGTGGCCCGCCCGGGGCTGCTCCAGGAACGGCGTCGTCAGGAAGATCGGCAGTTGATGTCATGGCTGATTTCCCTTGGTGGGTGCGGTGACGCGTTGCAGAGCGGAGTCCATCCAGCGCAGATCGGCGTCCAGGTGGGAGAGCGCGTAATCGGCACTGAGGACTTCGTCCAGTGGCGAGGCAGGGTTGACCTTGACCTTGGTGAAGTGCCGCATGCGGTCCAGATGCGCGGCGCGCTGGCGGCGCAGGAAAGAGATCGCCTGCCCTTCGCTGGTAGCGAGCAACGCGATCGTGACCTTGACCGAGAGCGGGTTTGCGACAAATGCGAACGGCTCTTCGATCTCATCGAGCCAGTCCTGCAGAGCTGCACGCCCGGCGTCGGTGACGGCGTAGACGGTGCGGTCGGGCCCGTCGACACGCTGCACCGCCACGGCCTCGACGAGACCCTGGCGGTGCAGTCGTTCCAGCGTGGCGTAGACCTGCCCGTACGCGAGTGGTTTCGCGGACGGGAAGCGATCGTCGTGCGCCTTCTTCAGGTCGTAGCCGTGCTGCTTCCCCCGTGAGAGCAGCCCCAGCACTACGTGACCTGTCGACATGGCTCAACTATTCACACAGTGAATAGCTATGTCAAGGGTTCCGCCTCTTCAACCAAGGACGCCCCCGTAGCCGACAGTGGCAACGGGGGCGTCCTTGTTGTTCGAGATCGAGGCTTTAGAAGCCTGACGTGCCGTTCGGGGTGCCCAGCCCGGTGGGGCCGTCCCAGCCGTTCTGCGCGGAGCAGTAGTACGAGCACGAGCCGTTGCTACCGCTGGTTACATCGAACAATCCCGAGGTGTGCGCGTAGGGCAAGGTGTTCGCGTACCCGGCGGTGTTGCCTGACAGGGCGTAGACCGATGCCACGATCGGTGAGGACAGCGACGTGCCGCCGTACTGGGCCCATGAGGATGCGGTCGAACTGATCGGCGCGTAGACCGCGAGACCGGTATTCGGGTCCGCAACCGCCGACACGTCGGCCATCGCACGCCCTGAGCAGTGCGTCAGTGATGAATTCTGTCCGCTGGGGGCGCTGTTGTAGGTCGTGCACCCTGACCCGGCACCACTCCACGCGGACTCGGTCCAACCGCGGGCGTTCGAAGATGTTGTCAACGACGTACCGCCCACCGCGGTCACGTAGTGGGACGACGCGGGGTAGCTCGCGCCCTGATAGCCGTTGTCCCCGGTCGACGCGGTCACCGCGATACCGGGGTGGTTGTAGTACCTGCCGTACGTGGCGTCCGAGCTGTCGCCGCCGCCGTAACTGTTGGAGATCGCGACAACGCCGGCCTGCCCAGCGGCCTTGTTGACCGCCGTCCCCAGGTTGGTATTGGACGCCGACTTCGCCTGGACCAGCAGGATCTTGCAGTCCGGACACGCTGCCGATACGGCGTCGAGGTCGAGCGCCTGCTCCTGGTCCCACCCGACATTGGTGGCGGGCAGCGAGGTCTTGCTCCCGGTCTGACTCATCACCGTCAGGCAGCCGTTCGCCCTGGTGCACGCGGCGAGACCGAACTGCTTGCGGTAGACACCGAGGTCGCGCTCGGCGTTCGGGTAGCCGTACGCGTCGACAATCGCGACGGTGCGCCCGGCGGAGGACAGGCCGGACAACTTGTAGGCGCCACGGATGTCGGTGGGCGTCTTGCCCGAGATCGCGTGCGGAGTGATCGTTCGGCCCGCCGAGTTGACCGATATGCCCCTCGCATCTTCCAACTTCACCGCAAAGCAGGTCGAATAGCCCTTGGCCACCGACTGCGAACACGAGTGAGCCTGCCGGGCGTGAGAGTTAGCACCGGCAACACCAGTGGCCGAAGCGGCGGGAACAACCGCTGCAGCGAGCGCTGACGCCGACGCCAACGCGAGGGCTACAGCAAAGGGGGAAGTACGCATTCGGGATCTCCTTGGCGGG
>JALYUK010000047.1 GCA_030853805.1 Actinomycetota bacterium
GTGCATAAGGGACCCGGCGGCGGCAGCGTCACGGTACCGGGGTGGACCTTCGCGGACTACCTGGATCTGACGTGCGCGCAGATCCGTCGGTACGGCGCGTCGGAGCCCACCGTCATCCGGGAGCTGATCAGCCTGCTCAGCTCGACCGCGCACCTCACCGACGACCCGGCGCGTCGGGCCGAGATCCTGCATCAACTGGACCTGATGGTGTCCGATGCCGAGCGGGAGATCGCCCAACCCGCCGACCTGGTCGACATCTATGCCGCGGCGAAGGATCTTCGGGACCGGCTGGCCGTGGCGCAGTCGCTGCATGCCGCCCCTGACCCGCCCCCGACGGTGGCCGCGAACAGCCCGGCGCTGCCCCCTCGTTGACCGAGGCTGTTGACTGGGACGATGCCCGCCCCCTACCGCGTCAGTTTCGTGTGCACCGGCAACATCTGCCGCTCCCCGATGGGCGATGTGATCCTGCGCTCCATGCTCGCCGACGTCGGACTCACCGAGGTGGTCGACGTCGATTCCTGCGGCACCGGCGAGTGGCATGTCGGACAGCCCGCCCAGCCGCTGGCTCTCGCGGCCCTGGCCGAGGCTGGGTACGACGGGTCGCCGCACCGGGCCCGACAACTCGATGCGAGCTTCGTGACCGAACGCGATCTGCTGCTCGCCCTGGATGACGGGCATCTGCGGTGGCTGCGCACATTGTCCCGCAAGGCCCGCGGCACTGCCGAGGTCAAACTGTTGCGCGAGTTCGACCCCACTGCCGTCGAGGAAGGCACGCTGGAGGTCGATGACCCCTACGGCGGCACGCCGCAGGACTACGAGCGGGCCCGTGCGGAGATCGAGCGCGCCTGCGCGGGTCTGACGCGTTGGCTCGCGTCCCAGCTGGCGACACGCTGATCCACGACGCGTTCCCTTCGGCGCCCCCAGCCGCGCACGGACGCCTGCTGTCACACCTGCTCGATAGGGTCGAGGTCGGCCCGAACCTTTCCCCGCCCCAAGGAGTACGACATGCCCGCCCGTGACGTCACCGAGATTGCTTGGCCGCCCGGCAGCCCCTGCTGGGCGGAGTGCGCGTTCGAGCCGGAGCACCGCGGCATGCATCACGCGCGCGACTTCTACGAGAAACTCTTCGGTTGGCGCACCGTCGAGGCCGACGAAGACCAGGGCCGTTACGTCACCTGCCTGAATGACGAGCGAGCCGCCGCCGGCCTCTCCCCGGAGCTCGAGGAGGGCGAGAAACCCGACTGGGTCACCTTTTTCGCCACCCACAACGTCGACGCCTCCGCCGAGGCCGTCACCCGAGCCGGTGGCCTCGTACGCACTGGGCCGGTCGACGTCGGCGATCGGGGGCGGGTTGCCTACTGCACCGACCCGGGCGGTGCGCACTTCGCGCTATGGCAGGCGGGGGCCCACCAGGGCTTCGGTATCGTCGCCGAGCCGGGTGCCGTTGCCTGGCACACCCTGCTCACCCGTGACATGGCCCTCACCCGGGCGTTCTACGCCGAGGTGCTCGGCTGGACCTATGAAGACCGCGCACCCGACCTGACGATGGCCGCACTGGCCGACGGCGCCCAGGTCGCCGGTCTGCACCTGGCCGACCACCTGCCCGACAATGTGCCCTCGCACTGGCTGATCCACTTCTCCGTCGTCGACCGCGACTCCTCCGCACAGATCGCCCAGAATCTGGACGCCGACGTGTTGATGACCAGTGAATCCCCGATGGGCCCCGAGGCACTTGTTCGCGGCAAGCACGGCGAGTTGTTCAGCCTCATCCAGGTCAGCGACTGAGCTGAGCCGCGGCCGAGACGGCCACCGAGCCTGTCGTACGACGCGCCACCCGCCGCCTGAGAGGATGGCCGTTATGCGTTCGCTGGCCTCCACCACCCCGCCCATCGCCCTCGGTGCCCTCGACGGCCGCTACCGGGGCGTCGTCGAATCATTGCTCGATCACCTCTCCGAGCCTGCGCTCAACCGCGCACGGGTACAGGTCGAGGTCGAGTGGCTGATCCACCTGACCGAGGTAGGCGCCGTGCCAGGCGTACGCAGGTTGACGCAGGACGAGCAGCGTCAGTTACGCGAGATCCCCGAACAGTTCGACCGCGCCGATATCGATGAGCTTGCGGATATCGAGCGGGAGACGGTGCACGACGTGAAGGCCGTCGAGTACTACCTCAAGCGTCGGCTGCCCCAGGTCGTCGGGGAGAGCGACGCGCCCGCGCTGTCCGAACTCATCCACTTTGCGTGCACCAGCGAGGACATCAACAACCTGTCCTACGCGCTGATGGTCCAGGGCGCCGTTACCAAGGTGTGGGCGCCGAAGGCGGCTCGGCTGGTCGCCCAGATCTCCGATATGGCGCGCGATCTGGCCGACGTACCGCTGCTCGCACATACCCACGGGCAGCCCGCGACGCCGACCACGATGGGCAAGGAGATCGCGGTGCTCGCCCACCGCCTCAGCCGTCAGCTACGCCGTATCGAGAGCGCCGACTACCTCGGCAAGATCAATGGCGCAACAGGCACCTACGGCGCGCACACCGCCGCCGTGCCGGATACCGACTGGGTGACCGTCAGCCGTGATTTCGTGGAATCCCTTGGGCTGCAGTGGAATCCACTCACCACGCAGATTGAGAGCCACGACTGGCAGGCCGAGCTCTACTCCGACGTCGCGCGGTTCAACCGGGTGCTGCACAACCTGTGCACCGACTTCTGGACCTACATTTCGATGGGTTACTTCGCGCAGGTCCGCGGCCAGGGCACCGTCGGGTCCAGCACGATGCCGCACAAGGTCAACCCGATCCGCTTCGAGAACGCCGAGGCCAACCTGGAGGTCTCCAATGCACTGCTCGACGTGCTCTCGGCGACGCTCGTGCAGTCCCGGCTACAACGCGATCTGACCGACTCCTCGATGCAGCGCAATATCGGCACGGCGTTCGGGCATTCGCTGCTCGCGCTGGACAACGCCGGGCGCGGCCTGGCCGGTCTCGATGCCGTCCCGGAGACGATGGCCGCCGATCTGGACCGCAACTGGGAGGTACTCGGCGAGGCGATCCAGTCCGCGATGCGGGCGTTGGGTGCGGCCGGCGTTGCGGGCATGGATCAGCCGTACGAGCGCCTCAAGGAGCTCACCCGCGGGCGTCGGATCACCGGCGACGACCTCCGCGAGTTCGTGCGCGGCCTCGGCTTCCCCGCCGACGTCGAGGCTCGGATGCTGGCCCTGACGCCCGCGACATACGTCGGGCTGGCGCCGGCGCTGGTCGATCTCCTCGACCGTTGAACACTGAACAACCGTGATCCAGCATGACCGCCACCGGCGGTCATGCTGGATTTCCACCGGCGGTCAACGCTGTACTTCCGGACTGTCAAAGGCTGCTGCCGATGACACCGGCAGCCCGGGAGATCAGATCGTGACGGGACCGGTATCGGTGTCGAAGCTCACCGAGAGCAGTCCCGGTGTGCCGTGCGGAGCGGCGAAGTCGAAATGAATACCCGGCTCCCACTCGTCGCGGTCCACGCCGGGCTTGCCGTTCAGGCCGAGCCACTCGCGCACACGCGTCGGTGAGCCGCCGATCTGCAGACCCAGCAACTGGGCATGCGTGGGACCGTCGCCCGAGGGGTGTGGGGTGTTCTCGGCCCACTGGATGAAATAAGGGACCTGCGCATCTGAGGTCAGGCCCTTCAGGCCCAACTGCTTCCAGGTCAGCTCGACGCCGTCGGGACGGTGCCGGTTACCAGGCACCGACTGACGGCCCACCAAACCCTCCGCGATGCCGATGTCGTCAACCCGGACGCACCAGCCGAGCCAGCCACCGCCGGCTTCGGAGCGGGCGCGCACAGCCTGGCCGAAGGGCGCCTTGTCCGAGGCGGGGTGATCGAGCACCTCGACCACCTCGACGAACCGCTCTCCCCGCAACGGGATGATCGAATTGCGGGTGCCGAAGCGTGGGTGTATACCGCCGTCACTCGGCTCGACACCCAGCAATGCCCCGACTCTCTTCGCCGTTGCGACTAATCCATCAGCACCGGCGGCGTACACGACATGGTCGACTCGCATGCCAAGCATCGTCGCACTCATTGCCCCAATCTTCATATTCGGGTCACAGTTGAGCCCGACTTCCGCTGCCGCACGGCCTCGTACAGGATGATCGCGGCGGACGTCGCGACGTTCAGAGAGTTCGCCGCGCCCGACATCGGAATCGCGACTTTCTCATCGGCCGCGGCGAGCACATCACCGGTAAGGCCCTGCTTTTCAGCACCGACCGCGATCGCCACCGGCCCCGACAGATCGACCTCGGTGTACGACGTACGGGTATCCGGAGTGGCTGCGACCAGTCGGACACCGTGCTCACGCAGCCACGCCAGCGTCTGCGCGGTGCTCGCTGTCGCTACCGGCAGCGCGAAGACCGTGCCCTTCGAGGCGCGTACGACATTGGGGTTGCCCCAGTCGGTCACCGGGTCGGCACTGATCACGGCATCGACCCCCGCACCGTCTGCAGTACGCAGCATCGCGCCGAGGTTGCCCGGCTTCTCCACACCTTCCGCGAGCAGAATCAACGCGGCGTCACCGACCGGTAGATCCCTCAGCGCACCCCCTGCGAGCGGCGCAACCGCTACGAACCCGTCCGCTCCCTCGCGGTAGGCGATCTTCTCGAACGCGGCGCGGTTCAAGCGCATCACCTGCGCGCCGCGATCTCCTGCCTCGCGCACCAGGGCAGCGCCGTCCGAGCCGGTCGCTGTCAGCTCCGGGCAGTGCAGCAACTGCCGCGGCACCACCCCGGCGTCCAAGGCGAGCCGCAACTCGTCGTACCCCTCGATCAGCGTCAGGCCCAGTTCGTCGCGTCGCCGGCGTTTGCGTAACGCGACAACGTCCTTGAGGCGGGGGTTGGACGGGGAGGTGATGATCAGATCCGGCACGGGATGACCCTACGGCGGCAGAGTTCACGCAGCTGGAGGCCGCCCGGCCCGACGTCGCCGCCCGCACCCGGCACCCTGCCCGGGAACGTGGCTCAGAGCAGCGAGCGCAGCACCATTGCGAGGCCGTCCTCCTCGACAGTGCCGGTGACCTCGTCGGCGACGGTTCGCACGGCCTCTGGGGCCTGGCCCATGGCCACGCCGCGCGCCGCCCACTCCAGCATCTGCAGATCGTTGAAATGGTCACCCACCGCGACCGTGTCCATCGGCTCGACGCCGAGCGTGCGACGCACCTGCTCCAGTCCCGAAGCCTTCGAGACACCCTCGGGGTTGATGTCCAGCCACGCGGTGTAGCCGATGGCGTAGTTCACCCCGTGCAACCCCAGCCGCTCAGCGAGCGCAGCAAAATCGGCGGAGGTGCCACTCGGCGAGCGGAACGTGATCCGGGTCGTGCGGGTGGACTTCAGTTCCTCCCATGAGACGACGCGCTCGTCACCTTCGAGCTCGCCCACTGGAAAGGGCGCGCTGACAAGGTGGCCGATACCGAGCACCTCGCTGGCGAACACCCCGTCTGTCCACTGCCCCTCCAGCGCGGTCAGTGCCGCACCGGGGTCGAAGGTCACCTCTTCGATCACGTCAAAACCCCCCGCGCCGTCCAACGCGATGGTCACGGCCCCGTTGGAGCAGACGGCATACCCCGCGCTGAGCCCGAGCTGGTCGGCGATGGGAACCGTACCGATCAACGAGCGTCCGGTCGCCAGGACGACGTGGTGCCCGGCCTGCCGGACAGCCGTGACTGCTTCGTGCACGGCGGGTGCCAGCGCTCCGTCGTGATGCACGATCGTGCCGTCGATGTCCAGTGCTATCAGGTATGCCACGGCGCCAAGCCTAAGCAGTGGGGGGCAGTCCGGGTCACAGCCGGATCAGGCGCACGCCTTCGTTGCGGTCCTGCACCAGTGCACCGACCGCGAGCGCGAGAATGACGAAACTGAGCAGGAGCTGCACCCAGGTCGCCCACCCCACCGAAAACGTCGCCGGAGAGCCGAGCGCTAGCGCGTTCAGCGCGAGCTTGCTGTAGAAGTCGCCGACCTGGGAGAACACCACCACCGCACCGTAGATCGCTGTGACGACCTGTCCGAGCGCCGCAGCGATGGCCACCGCGAGCACCCACTGGGACGCCGGCCGCTTCCACCGCAGCACCGCGACCACGATCAGCACCGCAGCGAAAGCGCACATCACCCATGCGCCGAGGCTCGGACCGCTGACGGGTGCCGGTTTAGCGCCTGGGAGGTCGGTGCTCACCGCACCGAACCCATTGACGTAGACGTGGTAGACCTCGCCCTGGAAGACGCCCCCCAACCGGTAGGCGATGGAGGCGAACTTACCCAGGCACAGCAGGATCGTCGCTACTGCTGCGACGACGAAGAACACCGGCAGCGCCCGGGACCGCTTCGGCGCGACCGCCTCGTCGTCACCCTCGACGTCGCCGTCGTCTTCAACTCTGCTTTCTTCGTTGACTTCGCCTCTGTCTGCATTCGCTTCGCTGCTGTGGCTCGCGTCGACAGCCGACGCGCCGCTCTTCTGCGGCGCTGTCCCCGGGTCGTCGTCGTCCAGGTCAGCATCGCCGTAGTCGTCCTCAGTCACCCCGAGAGGGTAACGAGCCGCGCTGTCAGACCGGTCGCAGCACCTCGCGGCCGATGAAGGGTTGCAGCGCGGCCGGCACCCGCAACGAACCGTCGGCCTGCTGGTGGTTCTCCAGGATCGCGACCAGCCAGCGAGTGGTGGCCAGCGTGCCGTTCAACGTCGCGACGGTCTCAGTGCGCCCGTCCGCCGTGCGGTGTCGGGTGCCCAGACGACGCGCCTGGTACGTCGTGCAGTTGGACGTCGAGGTCAGCTCGCGGTAGTTGCCCTGAGTGGGTACCCATGCCTCGCAGTCGAACTTGCGGGCAGCGGGGTTGCCGAGATCACCGGCGGCGGTGTCGATGATGCGGTAGGGCAGCTCCACCTTGGCCAGCATGTCGCGCTCCCACGCCAGCAGCCGCTCGTGCTCGGCTGCGGCATCCGCGGGGTCGCAGTAGACGAACATCTCGACCTTGTGGAACTGGTGCACGCGGATGATGCCGCGGGTGTCCTTGCCATGCGATCCGGCCTCGCGGCGGTAGCAGGCAGACCACCCGGCATACCGTTTCGGGCCGTCGCTCAGGTCGAGAATCTCGCCCGCGTGGTAGCCCGCAAGCGCGACCTCGGAGGTACCGGTGAGGTAGAGGTCATCGGCTTCGAGGCGGTAGACCTCATCGGCGTGGTCGTCGAGGAACCCGGCACCCTGCATCACGTCGGCCTTGACCAGCGTCGGGGTGATCATCGGGGTGAACCCGTGCTGCACAGCCTGCGCCATAGCCATATTGAGCAGCGCCAGCTCGAGCATCGCGCCGACGCCGGTCAGGAAGTAGAACCGCGATCCGCCGACCTTCGCGCCGCGCTCCATATCGATGGCGCCGAGGCGTTCACCCAGGGCCAGGTGGTCCAACGGTTCGAAGTCGAATTCCGTGGGGCTGCCGACGGTTTCGCGAATGGTGAAATTCTCCTCACCACCGGAGGGCACCCCGTCGATGACGATATTGGCGATCTTGCGCAGACCCTGCTCGTAGGCTGCGCCGGCCTCGCCAGCGCTCGTCTCCAGCGCTTTGACCTGCTCACTGAGTGCACTTCCGCGCTCACGCGCCTGGGTTGCTGTGGCCTCCAACGCGGCGAGGTCATCGGGCTCCCCACCCTTCTTGCGGGCGGCACCGAGCGCGCCCATCGCCGCGCCCACGTCCTTGCTCACACTTTTCTGCTGCGCACGAAGCGCTTCGAACTCCTGCAGCGTCGAGCGTCGCAGTTCATCGGCGCCCAGCACCTGGTCGACCAGACTTTCGTCGTATCCACGGGCACGCTGGCTGGCGCGGACGAGGTCGGGGTTCTCGCGCAGGAATTTGATGTCGATCACGCAGCTCAGGCTATCGGCGTGCGACGTGGGCGCCATTCGAGTCGACGCTGCGTGGCGCAGACGTCGTCGCGGGGGATGATCCCGTGGGTGACCGTCGGGTAGGTTTTACTGCACCAGGGCTAGGGAAGGTGTGTGCAGTGCGGCGAGCGGCGGTCATCGTCAACCCCACCAAATTCTCGGCGCTGGGCCCGCTCAAGGACAGCCTCGAGGACATTTTCCGGGCCTGGGGGTGGGCCGGTCCCCGTTGGGCGCAGACGACGATGGAGGACCCCGGCACCGGCCAGGCTCGGGCAGCCGTCGCTGCAGGCGTGGATCTGGTGTGCGCGCTCGGGGGTGACGGCACCCAACGGTGCGTGGCGCAGGGCCTGCTCGGGTCCGGTGTGCCGCTCGGCATCCTCGCGGCCGGCACCGGCAACCTACTGGCCCGCAATTTGAAGATCCCGCACGACCGGTACGCCGACGGGTTGCGGATGGCTCTCGGCGGTCGGGATCGGGCGATCGACGTCTGTCATGTCGAATTGGACAAAGCCGGCGACGGGGTGTGGGCGCCTCCGCAGGTCGGTCTGGTGATGACCGGTATCGGGTTGGACGCGGAGATCCTGGCCTCGGCCAACGATGACCTCAAGGCCCGGGTGGGCTGGTTGGCCTACCCCGCCGCAGGCCTCGGACACGTCGTCCACGACCAGATGCAGGCGCAGATCATCCTGGATGACGGGGCGCCCGAGCCGATCACCGGGATGTCGAGCGTGATGATCGGCAACTGTGGCCTGCTGACCGGCGGTATGCGCCTGATGCCGGACGCCGATCTCGATGACGGGATCCTGGACACGGTGATCCTGCGACCGGCCGGGATCATCGGCTGGCTGCCGATGATCGCCCAGGTGGTTGCCGGCGCTCGCCGCGAGACCCGCACCATCGGTCGGCTCCGCTCACAGATCATCGAGGTCCGCTGCGAGCAACCCGCCATGATCGAGATCGACGGTGACGTGCTGCACCGCGCGTACGCCACCAGGGTGACCGTGGACCCGCTGGCGTTGACGGTCCGGGTCCCCCGCTGATCTCGCGATTTGGACATGCGCAGCGGGGCATATCTGCCCCGCTGCGCATGTCCAAAAGGTGAGATCAGCCGCCTGATTCGGTGAAGGTCCGCTCGATCTCCGGACGGTGCTCGGCCTCTGCCAGGATCAGGACGTCGTCGCCGGCTTTCAACACGGTGTCCCGTCGGATGTTCACCAGGTCACCGCCACGCACCACGAGGCTGATCCAGGCGTCCTCGGGCAGCTCGTCCAGGTCTTCGATCCGGGTGCCGTCGGCCACCGAACCGGCCGCGACCATGAGCCGCACTGCGCTGTCGGGCTCGGAGCCCAGCCGGACACCGAAGGCAAACGGTTCCGGTTCGATGGTGTGCATCGGCAACCGCAGCCGTCGGGCGACCGAGGGCACCAGCGTGCCCTGGAAGGCCACGGACAGGATCACGACGACCACGATGATCCCGTAGAGCCGCTGCGCATCGGGCACCCCCGAATGCAACAGCATGTCGCCCAGCAGGATCGGTACCGCGCCTTTCAGACCCGCGAAGAGTACGAAGCTCAGCTCCTTGGGTCGTAGCTTCGCCGGCCACAGCGTCACCCCGACGAACAACGGGCGAACGACGGCGCTCATCACCAGCCATACGGCCAGGCCCGGAACCCACACGTCCGGCTGGATCAAACTGCTCAGATCGATGGTCAGGCCGAGCACCACGAACGCGATGATCTCACCGAGACTCGCCATGGCCGCAGCGAATTTCTCGACTTCTCGTTTGTACGGCGCCCGCTCCTCGCCGATCGCGATCCCCGCCACGAAGACCGCCAGGAAGCCGGATCCGTGCGCGATCGTCGCCACGCCGAAGATGATGAACGCGCAGGCGATGGTCCGCAGCGGGTAGAGCGCCTCACCGGGCAGCGGCACCACCCGCATGAACCACAGCAACGCCCGCGCGCCGATCAGGCCGATGACCAGGCCCACGCCCATCTGCAGCGCGAACTCACCACCCACGTGCAACGCCGTCCCGCCGTCGAGGCCCCCCGCGGTCAGCAAACTGGCCATCAGGGCGATACCGACCGGGTCGTTCGCGCCCGATTCGCCCTCCAGGATCGTTCCGCTGCGCCCGGAGATCTCCCGCTTGCCCAGCACCGAGAACACGACCGCCGGGTCTGTCGGTGCCACCGCAGTGGCGACGAGCGTCGCGAGATACCAGTTGATCCCGACCGCGAAGTGGATGAATGCCGCGGTGCCCAGCACCGTCAGGAAGGTTCCGAGCACGCCCACGAGCGCGATCGGCGCCAGCGCCGCTCGAAACCGGGACCACCCGATATGCAGACCGCCGTCGAACAGCACCATCACCAGCGCGACCGTGACCACCCGTTCGACGGTGCGCTCGGGTGGCGCGTGCAGGGCCGGGATCGTGGTCACCGCGACTGCGGATGCCACCAGCACGAGCAGCGGAGCGGGCACCCTCAGTCGCTCGGTGACCCGGTTGGACAGCAGCGCGAGCACGCCGACGGAGGCGGCGAGCAGCACAATGAAAGCAAATGTCTGGGTGTCGCCCACGTCAACCTCCGATCATCGTGTTGGGTCCGAGGGACAGTCTCGCTCTATCGACGCCCTCGTCCTGCAACGGTTTCAGTCTGCGACCGCGCGACCGGCCTCGAGATTCCCGCATGTCAGGGTGCCAGGCGCTGCCGGTCCACCAGCGCACCGGCCTGTTTGACGGTACGGGTCCGCGGTGACACCTCCAGGCTGATGATGCCGGGTACGGCACCGATCTGGTCGGTGACCAGACGGTAGAGGTCTCGATGGTCGCGGCAGACGGCCACTGCCGTCAGATTGTGCGGTCCGGTGATCGCTGCCGCGAACGTGACCTCCGGCAACGCTGCGAGGGCGGTACCGCAGGCATGCAGATCGGCCGGTGCGGCGGTCATCCACAACTGGGCGGTGACATTCCAGCCGAGCGCCTCAGCGGACAGGTCGATGTCTACTACCGCCATCCCACGCTCCAGCAAGGACTGCAACCGGCGACTTGCGCGACCCTCGGTGATTCCGGCGACCGTGGCCAGCTGGGCGTAGGAGGACCGACCGTCGAGCACCAGCTGCGCCAGGATCGCCTGGTCGTAGGTATCGGCAATCTGCACCGTCTGTGTGGCGCGCGGCACAATCGAGGGTGCCGCCGTACGCAGGGTCTGCTCCTGCCGGTCGGTCAGCGCGTGGGCGAGACCGGTCCAGTCGTCGGGCTGTCCCGCACGGAAGAGGTGCAGCGTCATCGCGGCGCTGACCCCGAGCACGGGAGCGGTACGCGCCAACTGCTCCAGCAGCAGGTCCTCACGCTCCTGCGCGGAGGGCGACCGGACGACGCACAGCACCTCCGCCGCACCCCCGGAGATGGAGACCCAGCCGACATCGCCGCGTTTGGCGAGGGCCTGGGCCAGCGCCAAGGTCCCGTTTGGTCGGCATTGGATGCGCACGATCCAACTGGTCTCGCCGAGGGTCTCCGCACTGATCACCCCCGTGACCCGTAGAACGCCCGCCGCGCGTAGCCGCCGGTATCGGCGCGCGATCGTCTGTTCGGAGGACTGCAGGACCTGCGCGTAGAGGCTGAAAGGCGCACGCGGCGCAACCTGTAGGCAGCGGACAAGAGCGCTGTCCAGATCATCCAGCGTGGCGGATTCTGCGATCACACATTCATTTGTAGCAGAAAGCACCAAATTCGACCGATGTCCGGGGATGTCGGGAATGCCCGGGCAGGCAGTTGAACTTGTTACTACAGTTCCGGCCATTTCATCGTGCCGACCCACATCACGCATCCTGCCCACGAAGAATCGAAGGAGCCGCCATGAGCGTCGCCGACAACGCCGCCGCCGAGGAGTCGACAGGACCGCCGCGCAGACACCCGGCGCACCTCGCCTCCGAGGCACCCACCCGGTCTCAGCGCAGCCCTGACAAAGGCGCCCAGGTTGCGGACGGTGAAGCCAGCGGTAACAAGTGGTGGACGCTGACTGCCGTCTGCTTCGGCACCTTCATGCTGCTGCTGGACGTCACGATCGTGAACGTCGCCCTGCCGGACATCCAGTCCTCGCTGGGGTCCAGCTTCTCCGATCTGCAGTGGGTCATCGACGCGTACGCCCTGACGCTCGCCTCGCTGTTGTTGACGGCCGGTTCGCTGTCCGACATCTTCGGACGACGCAAGCTCTACATCATCGGCCTGGTGATCTTCACGATCGCCTCCACGCTGTGCGGCGTGGCCCAGGACACCCTGCTGCTGGAACTGAGTCGCGGCCTGCAAGGCGTCGGTGGAGCCATCATGTTCACCGTGTCGCTGGCGTTGCTGGCGAGCTCTTTCCAGGGCAAGGATCGTGGCACGGCCTTCGGTATCTGGGGCTCCATCACCGGTGTCGCCGTTGCGGTCGGACCGGTCGTCGGCGGGGTGCTGGTCTCGTCGCTGTCCTGGCGGTGGATCTTCTTCGTCAACATTCCGATCGGTATCGCGGCCCTGGTCATTACTGTCCTGAAGGTCGGCGAGTCGCGCAACCCGAAGGCACACGGCCCGGACTGGATCGGTTTCGTGGTGTTCACCGCATCGCTCAGCTCATTGGTCTACGCGCTGATCGAGTCGGGGCAGAAGAGCTTCAGCGACCCGGTCGTCATCAGCTGCTTCACGGCCGCCGCTGTGCTCATGGTGGGCTTTGTGCTCTTCGAGATGAAGACCAAGACCCCGATGCTCGACCTGAGTCTGTTCCGCCTGCCGACCTTCTCCGGTGGCGCCATCGCGGCGTTCGGCATCAGCGCCGGCATCTTCTCGATGCTGCTCTACCTGACGCTCTACCTGCAGAACGTGTTGCAGTACAGCGCGCTGCAGACGGGTCTGCGTCTGCTGGTGCTGTCCGGTGCGATCCTCGTGGTGGCCACCGTGTCCGGCCGACTCAGCTCCCACCTTCCGGTGCGAGCGTTGATCGGTCCGGGGCTGGCCCTCACTGCGATCGGCATGTTCCTGATGCGCGGACTGGATGCCTCCACCTCCTGGACGCACCTGATCCCCGGCTTCATCGTGGCCGGGATCGGCGTCGGGATGGTCAACCCGCCGCTGGCCTCGACCGCAGTCGGCGTCGTGCCACCCCGCCTCGCCGGGATGGCCTCCGGCGTCAACAGCACCTTCCGACAGGTCGGCATAGCGACCGGTATCGCGCTGCTGGGAACGCTCTTCGCCTCCCGGCTGACGAGTGCGGTCAGTAGCGCCGCAGCGGGTACTCCGCTGGCCGGTAAGGGCAGCTCGTTGGCCGCCCTGGTGCAGTCGGGTCAGTTGAAAACGGCGCTGCCCAAGTTCCCGAAGGCACAGATCCCGGTGGTGGAGAAGATCGCCGCGACCGGGTTCACCTCGGCGTTGAACGACATCCTGCTGATCTCCTCGATCGTCACCATCATCTGCGCCGTGGCAGCATTCGCGTTGATCCGCGCCAAGGACTTCCACAACCCCGAAGAGGGTAAAGACGCAACGGACAGCAAGGACACGACGTCCGAGTCGTTCGATGCACCCGAGGCGCCCGAGCTCGCTGAGCAGGGTGCGAACGCCTGACCCCGGTACCACTCACCTACCCTCAGGTGCTGCGTACCCTGGCCAACCAGGCGGCCGCGTCCTGGAAGGCATCGTCGGTGGCGGTCGCGAGTACGTGGGCGTCCTGGCCGTCGGCTCGAGGGTAGGAGCCGAGGAACCGGACGTCGGCTGCCACCCGCCGCAGACCGGTCAAGGTCTCGCCGACCCGCGCATCCAGTACGTGGCCCTCGAAGTCGAACGAGAAGCAGTAACTGCCCATCGCGCCACCTGTCGGGCGGGATTCCAGTCGCGAGATGTTGATGCCCCGCGCCGCGAACTGCTCCAGCAGCTCCAGCAGTCCACCGGAGTGGTCGTCGTACTGGTAGACCACGATGGTGGTCTTGTCGGCGCCGGTGGGTGCGGGAAGATTCCCGGGGCGCGCGACCAGCACGAACCTGGTGACCGCTCCGGTGCGGTCGCCGATGTCGTCGGCGAGGACGACCAACCCCGTGGCGTCCGCTGCGACGCGGGCGCATACCGCGGCCTGGTAGGCCTCGACCCGCCCCGCTGCGAGATCGGCCGCAGCAGCAGCCGTGGACAACGTGGGTACGTGGATGGCGTCCGGAAGGTTGGCGCCGACCCATCCGCGTACCTGCGCCCAGCCATGCGGATGGGTCCCGACGGCCCGTACATCATGGCTACGCACCCCGGGGCGAGCCGCCAGCACGAAGCTGATCGGCACCAGCACCTCGCCGACGACGGCGAGTGGATCGCCGGTGTTCAGAGCGTCCAACGTGGCGGACACCCCGCCCTCGACGGAGTTCTCGATGGGCACCATGGCGGCATCCACGTCACCGTCACGTACGCCCGCCAACGCACGGTCCACCGAAGCGAACGGCACCTGCTCATCGCCAGTGACATCGGTGCTCCCCGCAGACCCCCCGCCCGCACCCGACCATGCGTTGAGCGCAGCCTGGGTGAACGTGCCCACCGGGCCGAGAAAGCCGTAGCGCGTCATATCCGTTGCCGTCCGCTGTCGCTCACGAGCGCAGGGTATGTCAGCGCAGGGTCAGTTGGCGGCTCACGATGCCCGCACGCGCGCGGCGTTCCGCATCGCTCAATACCGTCGTCACCGCCGCCGCATCACCGAAACGCGCTGCCAATGCGGCGAAATCCTGGTCGTGCGAAAGGGGTTCGGCATTGCGGTCGACCTCCCACACCGGCACCAGCAGACCGTGCGCCCGGAACGCACCCAGCAGCCGACCTTCGCCCAATGATGCTGCGCCCGCGGCCTGCAGCCGCGCGAGGGCATCGGTCGCCGCCTCCTCGTCGTGCGGTAACACCCATCGCACATAGGTCCGCACGCCGATCCGGCACCAGTAGGCGTGCGCCGCGGACGGCAGCGCAACCGTCGGCGTGATTGCCTCATTTGCGCGGGCGAGCGAGGCGGCGCCCTCACCGTCGAGCTCCTGACCCTCGACCCAGAAGTCGAAACCGTCGTGCAGCGAGACGGTGAAGTCGTCTCCGGTCAGCAGGTCCTGCAGACGTGGCCCGGTCGCCGTCACCCGCGGTGCGTTGATCAGCGGTTCGCCCGGCGCGAGCGCGGCCGTGGCCAGTAGTGCCTGCGCAACATCACTGCTCGGATCACTGGAGGACGCACCGGTCTGCAGAGCGACGAACAACGAGCCGTCAGCGCGGTGCAGCCCGGGCCAGGCCAGCGGCAGGACGGAGGCGACGGTCGCCTCTCGAGGCTGCCCGTCGAGGCGGAAGGTCACAGCGGCGGTGGCCGCCGGCACGATCTCGCGCATAGCAACCCACCCCGCTTCGTTGGGCAACCCCTCGAACGGGCGCCTCACGAACGCCGGGGGCGCGGTGGACGGGTCGAACGGAATACGCGTGCGGTCGCCCTTACGGCGGGAGGCTTTACCCATGGCCCGGACTGTAACGAGCCCGGCGGCCACACCTGCGGCGACCTGCCGCAACAGTGGTCACTCCCGGCATCACTCCCCGGTGCCGGCCCAGGCAGCATCCACGGCGTGACGCACCATTCGGGGCCTGTTGGTGATGATCGCGTCGACGCCCAATTCGATGCACGCCTGTACATCAGCGGGGTCGTCGACCGTCCACACGTGCACCTGGTGACCAAAGCTGTGCTGCCGCTTGATGAACGCCGGGAATCGGCGCACGACGGCCATCCGGGTGCCGACGATGTCGACATTCGGGGGCAGCGAATCCACGAACCGCAGCGTGGTCGGCAGATCCATCAGGTGTACCCGTTCCAGCTGCGGGGCCAGTCGGGCCATTCGCTGGACGGCGAGACTTGAGAACGACATCAGCCGTACATTGATCCGCCCCGGGGTCAGCAGACCGAACTCGCCGAGCGTGTCGACCAGCACCCGCTCCACCTCGCCGGAGTAGCGGGTGGGGTGTTTGGTTTCGATGACCAGGTCGAGCGGCCGGTCGACCTTCTGCACCGTCCGGATCAGCTCGCGCAGCGTCAGCAGGTGCGCCCTGTCGCGCTGCGGCAGCTCGGTCTCGTCGGGGTGCGCCTTCTTCCAACTGCCCCAGTCGAGCCCCTCCAGGGTCGCCAGTTCCAACGCCGACACGACGCCCGCCCCGTCGGAGGTGCGATCGACCCGCCGATCGTGCACGCAGACGAGATGCCGGTCGGCAGTAAGCCGGACATCGCACTCGACACCATCGGCCCCGTCAGCGATAGCGCGCTTGTAGGCCCCCAGTGTGTGCTCGGGCTCGATACTGCTGGAGCCACGGTGGGCGATGACCATGGGAGGCCCACCATGCAAGGTCTGCAATCTCTGAACCGGCGTTCGCACCCGGTCATCGTGCCGCAGATCAGCGCCCGACGAAAGTTGCAACACGGGGTTTGTCGATCCTTGCCTTGTTCACCACCCTCGTGTGTGGTTGGCTCAAGCACCGTCGACTCGGACAGGGTGGTTGGCGCAACTCTTCCTCTTCCTTGCGAGTGCTGCGTGAGCGATCTACTCGACGTCCCGGCGGTGACCGCCGATCGCGGACTATTCCCCTTTGCCCCCTTCGCGCCCGACGAGCGCGAGATCCGCACCCATCGGCTGCTGGAGCTTGCCGCCGCCTGCACGGACGAACGTGGGGCGGCCACCCTGCGCAACACGGCGATCGAGACCAATTACGACTTTGCCCGCGGGATCGCCCGCACGTACGACCGGCGAGGTATCGAGCTGGAGGACCTTCAGCAGGTCGCCCTGTTGGCTCTCGTTCTCGCCGTGCGTCGATTCGACCCCGATGCCGGTCGCAGTTTCACCGGATATGCCGTACCGACCATCTCAGGGGAGATCAAAAGATACTTTCGCGACCACGGCTGGATGGTGCGCCCGCCGCGTGCACTACGCGAGACCTACCGGGAGATTCAGCACGCGCTGGCAGAACTGGAGCAGCTCGGAGTCCACACACCTCGCCTCACAGATCTCGCGAGCCGGTTGAACGTTCCGCAGACCTCCGTGCAGTCGGCGCTGGCCATCCAGGGCTGCTTCACGCTGACCTCACTCGATGCTCCCGTGCATGGTCGGCCGGGAACGACCGTAGGAGATGTACTTTCACCGATTGTTCCGGATGAGACGGATCGTCTGATCTGGACGATCGCCGTCCATCAGCTGGTGGACGGCCTGGGCGAGCGCGAGCGTGAGATCCTGCGGCTGCGGTACGAATCGGACCTGAGTCAGCGCGAGATCGCCGGGCACCTGGGTATCAGCCAGATGCAGGTGTCACGGTTGCTGGGCGCCACGTTGACCATGCTGCGGTCGACGCTGACCCGCGAGCTGGACGACGTCGCGAGCTGAGGCGTGTCCTACCGCGCGACGTGCGTTAGGCATACTGGGAGGTGGTCGAGCAGCCGGCCGCTTTTTCCGCGGACGGCGTGGCACGTGGTGCGAGCCGTCACCGCATGGCTACAGGAGCTTTTGTGCTGCCCGACCTCGAGCAAATGCTGCACGACTACGCCGATGCGGCGCAGCTGTTGCACGCCGGCTCATCCGAGGAGCAACGTCAAACCCAAGGCACCCGGCTGGCCGTCGACCTCATCCCGGGCTGTAGCTGGGCGGGGTTGCTGCAACGTCGTCGTCGCGGCATGGCCGGCGTCGCCGCCACGCACGAGGTGGCCCGCGCGGCGGACAACTACTGCGCAGACCATCGGACCGGACCCGGCATCGATGTCCTCAACGGGCAGCCGTCGGTCATCAGCGCACGGCTGGCCACCGAAACGCGATGGGCTTCGTGGACGCAGTACGCTCACGAAACTCTCGGCGTCCAGGCGGTGCTGTCGGTGCCGCTGCTCGGAATGTCGCGTTCGTTCGGCGCCCTGACGTTGTATTTCGCAGAGCCGATCGTCGATGATCAGGACGCGATGTTTGCCCGGGCGACGTCGTTCGCCACCCACTTCACCCTGGCGCTCGGCTGCGGTCTGATGATCGAGCACCAGGCGGCGGCGCTGGAGAACCGCACCGTGATCGGACAGGCGCAAGGAATCCTGATGGTCGGGTCGCGGCTGACGGCCGACACGGCGTTCGCATACCTGCAACGCCTGTCACAGCACTCCAATCGCAAATTACGCGACATCGCCGCTGAGGTGGTCGGCCAGCGTGGACCGATCCACCCGGTGTCCGAGCCGACGCCGGACCAGACGTCTGCGCACCTGGACGGGAACACCGTGCATTCAGGCGGTGGGGCGGCGCTGCCTGAGACGGCGGTCGCCGCCGCGGATCCAACCGGCGGCTGATGGTTGAGGGCCCTGCCGATTCACCTGTGCATCGACGTCCTCGGTTTGATGCGGCATGATCGGTAGTGGGTCCAACAACGGGCTCTTGTAGTTCATATGCCTTTCTTGTCCCCTGGGTGTGTGCGAGACCCCGTCGGAGGCACTATGGGCCACCTGGATTCAGCGTCAGTGGAAAACTCTCCCGATAGAGATGCCGAACAGGTACCTCGGGAATTACAACGCCCGAGGTCCCCCTCGCAACGGATGCAGGTTGGAGTAGGTCTCGCGACCGAGCTGCTGGACGGTTGCGATCATGCCGGAATCACCCTCGTGCGCAGCGGAAAGTTCAGCGCAGGGCCCGCGACCGACGATCTTGTCGCGCACGGTGACCGGTTGCAGGCGGAGCTTGGGGAAGGCCCCTGCCTGGACGCAATCCGTCAGGGACGCACCGTGTACACACCCAACTTGGCGAGCGACCCGCGCTGGCCGACCTGGGGCGCGCAGATCCATGCCGAGCTGGGTGTCGGTTCGCTGCTGTCGATGCTGCTCTACACCGACGAGCGCTCGTACGGCGCGCTGAACATGTACTCCAACCGCACCGACGGCTTCACGCAGGACGACCTGGTGATCGCCGACGCGCTCGCGACCCACCTCGCGATGGCGCTGGCAGATGCGGAGGAGATCGAGAACCGCGGTGTTGCGATGGTCAACCGCACCGTGATCGGACAGGCCGAAGGCATCCTGATGGAACGCCTCGGGGTGCAGGACGACCAAGCCTTCGCCTATCTGCGGCGGATCTCCCAGGACACCAACCGCAAACTGCTGGACGTCGCCAGGGAGCTGGTGCTGACCAGAGAACTTCCGTCCGGTGCCCCCCGCGCCGAATCCACAGCTGCGAAGGCTGTGTCGGCCTGACCTGGGCCGGCGCCGGGTGACTGCGCTAGGGCTGCGTCAACAACTGCCGCACCACGGTGGCATCGTGGAACTGCACGTCACCGGTGGGCAGATGCTGGACCTGTTCGTGGCCCTTTCCCGCGATCACCACGACGTCCCCCGGCCGCGCCTGCGCGATGGCGGAGGCAATCGCCGAGCGTCGATCGAGCTCGATGACTGTCCTGCTCGGGTCACCACCGGCTACGACCTCATCGGCGATCCGAGCCGGCGATTCGGTATAGGCGTCGTCGGTGGTGACGATGCAGACGTCGGCCAACTGCGAGGCCACCTGACCCATCAGGGGGCGCTTCGCGCGGTCCCTGTCCCCCGCTGCGCCAAACACGCAGATCAACCGGCCTGACGTGGCGTCCGCCACCCCGCGTGCAACCTGCAGCACCTCGCGCAACCCCACATCGGTATGGGCGTAATCGACGATGACCTCGATCCCGCGCGACCGGGCCTCGGCAATGCGCTCGAAGCGACCCGGCACCTGCGCCATCGTTGCAACTGCATCGATCAGCGTGGGCCCGGACATTCCCGTCTCCAGGGCAAGCGCCGCTGCGCCGGCGACATTGTGCACGTTGTAGTCACCGAGCAGCGGGGTGCGAATGTTCAGAACGTCACCGGAGGGGACGCGTAGCCCGAAGTACGTCTCGCCGGCCTCGACCCGGACATCCTGGATGCGGTAGTCGGCATCATCGCGGGTACCGAAGAGCAACGTGCCGTCGATCTCATCGGCCAGCCGGGCACCGTACTCGTCGTCGGCATTGGCCAGTTTGGGACCGGACGTCCACTCGAAGAGTCGCCGTTTGACCGCGAAATAGGACTCCATATCGCCGTGCAGATCCAGGTGGTCACGGGTGAGATTGGTGAAAAGAGCTGCGGCGTAATGCGTTCCGTCGACGCGATGCAGATGGATGCCGTGCGAGCTGGTCTCCAGCACCACGTGCGTGACCCCCTCGTCACGCATCAGAGCCAGGTTGCCCTGCAACTGCGGCGCTTCGCCGGTCGTACGGACCGCAGGTGTGCGGTGGGCACCGACGACCACCTCGGCCGTGGTCAGCAGGCCCGTTGCCGGCTGCCCGTAGGCGGCGGTGAGGATGGAATGCAACACGTATGAGCTGGTGGTCTTGCCGTTCGTGCCGGTGATCCCGTAGACGGTCAGGCCACGCGAGGGGTGGTCGGCCAGCTCGGTCGCCAGTGCGGCGAGGGCGATGCGGGCATCGGTCACGATGACCGTCGGGATTCCTTCGAGGTCCGGCACCTCCCCTTCGGCCACGACGAGCACGGCGCCGGCCAGGACGGCGGCCTGCGCGAAATCGGCGCCGTCCTGCGCGAACCCACGGATTGCGACGTAGGCCGCGCCCGGCCCCACCTGCCTGGAGTCATTGGTCACCGATGTGACCGGGTTCGCAAGCGGGGGCACCCGGACACCCAGGACACGGGACAGGTCGGTGGCAGCCAGCTTCACTCCGGGACTCTAACAAGCGCAGCGGATACGACGCTGACTCGATGACCGTTTCTCGGCATTTCTAGTCAATTCGCTAGATCCGGGTAGAAACGGCAAGCGAGCCAGCTACGGACAGCCCAGGACGGATTGCTCAGGACGGGCGACGCAGGCCGAGCTTCATGAAGACCTTGCCGGCCGCGCGCGGCGTCTGCGTCGCCCGCAGCTCCCGCAAGCCGGGCGCGAGTTCGCGGATCGCGACCTCGAGCCGCTCATGCAGGGTGAATCCGGCTGCAGGGCAATGCGAACAGGTACCGCTGAGGCGGATCTCGACGTGGCCTTCATGTACCGAGATGATCTCTGCCTTGCCTCCGTGCGACCGGATGTAGTCGCCGGCGCCGCCTTCGAGCACCTGTAACACCGCCGTGCGTAGCTCGTCGTCGGCCGTCACGGGCTGCTGTGCATCCCACTGCGCAGGCACGGACAACGCCTGCAGCAGCGCGGTACGCACCGGCTCGCCGTGCTCACGCCATCCCTGTCCGACCGGCAGCGCGATGTCTATACCGGCGGTGTGCACGTCGATCGAGGCCAGCGTGCCGGCTCGCAGCATCGTGCCGAGGTCACCGGGAGCATCGGAAACCGCCCCGAGGACCTGCAGCGTGCCCGCAGGGACGATCCACCGGATGACCTGCGGATCGGCGGTGGCCTCGGGGTGCAGCGCAAACGTGGCGACGCTCATACGATCGCCGTCACGATCAGGCGGGCGAGGAACGCCATTCCCCACGCGAGTACGAACATGTAACCGAACGCGATACCCGGCCACTTCCAGCCGCCGGTCTCGCGGCGCATCATCGCGACTGTGGACATGCACTGCAGGGCGAACATGAAGAACACCAGCAGAGCAGTGACGGTGCCCGCGTTGAAGAGCTTCTGGCCCTGGTGCGCGCCATCGGTGTATGTCATCGCCTTCAGCGCGTCACCGGGCGCCTCCGCATCCTGCGCGGACGCCACCTGTCCGAGGGTCGCAACGAAGGTCTCGCGAGCCGACAGTGACGACACGACACCGATATTGATCCGCCAGTCGAATCCCAATGGAGCGAAGACGGGCTCGATGGCCTTACCCACGCTGGCTGCCGCACTGTGGTCCAGCACGAACGACGCCGCGGCCACCTTGTCGCCCGGATTCACGCCCGCGCTACGCATTGCCGCATCGCTCTGCCCGGGGATGTTCAGCAGCGCCCACATGATGATGGTGACCACCAGGATGATCCGGCCGACCTTGGACAGGAACATCTTGCAGGCGTCCCACACCGACACGCCGACCGCCCGCAGGCTCGGGAGCCGATAACTGGGCATCTCCATGTAGAACGGAAGGACGGGCCCACGCTTACCGGTGAACCGTTTGAAGATCCAGGCCGTCGCCATCGCTGCGACAGCGCCACCGGTGTAGAGGGCGAACATGATCGTGCCTTGCGCGCCGACCGGGCCGATTCTGGCCGAGGAGGGAACGAGCAGGCCGACCAGCAGGATATAGACCGGCAGCCGCGCCGAGCAGGTCATCAGCGGAGCGCCCATCATCGTGGCGATCCGGTCCTTGGCCGACGGGAGCGACCTGGTGGCCATGATGCCCGGGATGGCGCACGCCATCGAGGACAGCAGGGCGACGAAGGCGCGACCCTCCAGGCCGGCCTTGGCCATCACCCGATCCATCAGGAACGCCGCCCGCGACAGATACCCGCTGCCCTCCAGCAGCGAGATCAGCAGGAAGAGCAAGGCAATCTGCGGCAGGAACACCAGCACCCCACCGACCCCGCCGAAGATCGCCTGGGACAGGAAGCTGGCCACCCAGTGGTTGCCGATGCCGCCGGTGACAAAGGCACCGAAAACGTTGACCTGGGTCTCCACATAGTTCTGGATCGGCGCCGCGACAGTGAAGATCACCTGGAAGAAGGCGAACATCGTCGCGAGGAAGATCAGCGAGCCCCACAGCGGGTGCAGCAGAACCGTGTCGATGCGGGCTGTGCGGGCATCGATCTGCGCAGATTCGTACGCCGCGCTGTCCAGCACCGACGCCACCCAGCCACGCGACTCCTCGGTGCGCACCGGCGGCGGGATGATCGGGCTGGGCCAGGTGGCCACCTGCCCGATCGCATCTTTGAGCGCGCCCAGCTCATCGCGCGATCCGCTGCTCACAGCCACCACGCGTACCCCGAGCGCACGCTCGAGGCGTGCCACGTCCAACGCGCCCCCGCGTCGGGCCAGCTCATCACGGAAGGTGAGGACCACACAGGTCGGCAGGCCCCGCGCCAGCACCTGCGCGAGCAGACCCAGCGAGCGGCGCAGCGTGGTCGCGTCCATCAGTACCAGGAGGGCATCGGGAGTCTGCAACGTCTGCGAGGTCGGATCCAACGCATCGTGCACGACCTGCTCATCAGGACTGATCGGGTCCAGGCTGTAGGTGCCCGGTAGATCTTCGATGACGACACTGTGATCACCGATGCGGGCAAGGCCTTCGTAGCGGG
>JALYUK010000364.1 GCA_030853805.1 Actinomycetota bacterium
ATGCGGGGTGTTGGATCGGCCGAGGAGTTGCTGTCCTCGGATATGACTGTGGCCATCGGTACCGATGAGGAGGAGTGGGACACCGATCACGCTGGTGCTGTGGCTGGGTTCTTCAGCCAGAGTCAAGAGGCTGGCTTCGTCACGGTGCAAGCGGGGTCACCGCGCGGTTACAGCGATGGCGGGTTCGGGTGGTTCCAGGACCGGGCGCTGGTGACGTTAGCTGATGGGGAATCAGTACCGGTGAGGGTCACTGGAGTGGTCCGATTTGAGGATGGTCGATGGCGACTGGTGCAGGTCCATGTTTCTATTGGGCTGCCTAACGCCGAACTGGGTTTGGACCTAACTACTAACCCGGGCGCTCGACATGGTGGGTAGCGGGGTCAACCCGGGCCGCGACTGGCCCATGGAGAAATAGATCCCAGAGTCAGCCGCGATAACGAAGGATTCTGAGACGGTCACCCACGACCTCTCAAAAGGGCGGGTTCAGCGTCCATTAGACGTCTCACAACCTTGTCCGGGCGCGCCATGCTTTGAGACGCCTAGGGCATGGCCGGCGCGAGGCTCGAGCGCAGCTGATGCTCCTCGTTGCCCACGTGTTCTGGGTTGTTACAGATGTGGGTCCTGGTCGCTCGGTTTCCTTTTCTGATCTGTCTCGGGTGGGGTGGTGATGGCTGTGAGCACGTTGCGTAGGAGGGCGCTGTTAGCGCGGGCTGTGGTGGTGACGACCGATATTTGTGAGGTGGCACGTTCGTCGTGCAGGTCGAGGTAGACCAGTCCGGGAAGCTGTAGCACTTTCATCGCTTCGGGGATGATGCCGATTCCGGTGTTCGCGGCGACCAGGCCGAGGATGGTGGGAAATTGTAGGGCTTCGTGGACGACTGTTTGGTGGAATCCGACGCTGTCACACAGGGCGGCGACGTGGTCGCTGAGGAGGGGGGTCGCACCCCGGGGTGCGGCGATGAAGGCTTCGTCGCGTAGCTCGCTCAGCGCGACTTGACCACGACCGGCGAGCCGGTGGCTGGTGTGAACGGCCACGATGAGGCGTTCTTGCAGGAGGTGGGTGATGAGCAGGTCGGGGCTGGGGTGAACTTCACGAACAATGCCGATATCGAGCTGCCCGGAGCGCAGCGCGGCCAACTGGGTGCCGGTGGTGGCTTCGACGAGTTGTAGTTCCAGGCGTGGCCATTGCTGTTGGACCGTGAGCAGGATGCGCGGGACGAGTCCGAGTGCGGCGGAGGCAACGAAGCCGATCTTGACGGATCCCAACTCACCGGATGCTGCGTGCTGCACCGCGGACAGTGCCCGGTCCGCGGCGGACAGGACTTGGCGGGCCTCGTCCAGTAACACTCGTCCGGCGTCGGTGAGCTGCACGCTGCGGGTGGTGCGGATGAAAAGCTGGACGTGCAGTTGTTTCTCGAGCCGTTTGATGGTCTGGCTCAGCGCCGGTTGGGCGATGAGTAGTCGCTCGGCCGCCCGGTGGAAGTGTTCTTCCTCGGCCAGCACGACGAACGCCCGCAGGGTACGCAACTCCATTTTTTGAGAATATATAGTTATCAATGCATCGTCAATTAGTACTTCTCATTGGCGTGCTGGGCGCCTACCGTGATGTAGAACACATCGCGGTAGATCTTCGTGCCGCACCCGTCGACAACGAAGTGGTGGACATGCCTACTTACGACCTGACCCAGACCCGTGAGCTTCTCAACCTGGTGGACGGTCAGTGGCTTGCTGGCACCGGTGATGAGTTGTACAGCCTGGACCCGGCTCGTCCGGATCGTGTGGTGGCTCGTTACCGGCCCGCTGATGAGGATTTGCTCAAGCAGGCTATTGCCGCCGCTACCGGGGCGCAGCGGGGGTGGGCTGGGATCGGGGTGATCGCCCGCGGGTTGGTCCTTCGCCGAGCGGCCGCGCTGTTGCAGGAGCGCCTGGAGGAATTCGCGGCGTTGATGTGCGCCGAGCAGGGCAAGACTCTGGGTGAGGCACGCGGGGAAGTCGCTCTCAGCGCGGAGACGTTGTACTACCACGCAGGACAGGCCCGCTCGGCCGATGGTGCGACCTTCCCCTCCAGTAACCCTGATGAGGTCATCCGGACCGTACGTCGACCGGTGGGCACTGTCGCGGTGATCACCCCGTGGAATTTCCCGTTGCAGATCCCGGTGTGGAAGATCGCGCCGGCGTTGCTGCACGGCAACACGGTGATCTGGAAACCGGCAAGTGAAACCCCGGCGATGGCGTCGGCTTTCACGCAGCTCTTGGTCGAGGCGGGCTTACCGGACGGTGTTCTGAATCTGCTGCTCGCGCCGGGAAGTCTCGGTGCGGCCCTGGTGGCTGATCCGGGGGTAGACGCAGTGACGTTCACCGGTTCGGTGCCGGTCGGGCGCAGTATCGCCGCAGCGGCGACCCCACGGGGAGCGAAGGTCCAGCTGGAGCTGGGTGGGCATAACGCCGCTTTGGTGATGGACGATGTTGATCTGGCTGCTGCCGCGGACGCGGTCGTGGCCGGAGCGATGGGTAGTACCGGGCAGAAGTGCACCGCCACCCGCCGGGTCATCGTGGCCGATGCCGTGTATGAGCAATTCCTACCTCTGCTGGCAGAACGCGTCCGGGCGTTGCAGGTCGGGGTGGGGGATGACCCCGCCACCACCATTGGGCCCTTGGTGTCTGCCCGAGCCTGCCAGGACGTCGCCGCAGCGGTGGAGCAGGCATGCCGCGAAGGTGCGCAGGTCCTGGCAACGGCGGAGATCCCCACCGGGCCAGGGTGCTGGTCGGCGCCAACGTTACTTGCCGGCACACCGGACATGGCCATTGCCAGTGAGGAAGTGTTTGGTCCAGTCACCACCGTGCTGCGCGCCGCGGACCTGGACGAAGCGATCGCGTTGGCCAATGCCACCTCGTTCGGTTTGACGGCGGCGGTATTCACCACCGATGAGGCGACCGCGCGCCGCTGTGTGGCCGAACTTGATGCCGGTCTGGTCAAAGTCAACGGCCCGACCACCGGGTCGGAGTTGCATGCCCCCTTCGGCGGACTGAAGGACTCCTCCTTCCCCGCGCCGCGTGAACAGAACGCCGGGACCGCTGCCGACTTCTTCACCTGGACCACCACCGCGTACCTGCGCACCGCCAACCGTAGGAGCAACTGATGAGCACCGTGCAACTGTCGCGCCCTACCCCTGCACTGACCCGGGCACAGACTCATGCCCGCACCGCGGACGTCGCGCTGGACCCTGCGGACATGGGCACCGCACGATCAACCCGGCACAGTTTCAACCGTTCCTTCCTGCGTGCGGCAGCCCGAGAGCAGTGGGCTGTGGACTCCACTGGTTGGGACATTGATGAGGTCGGCCGTGGCCGTTTCATCTACCGGGTTGCCACCCCATCACACGTGTTTCACCTGGTCGGTTTCTCCCAGGTCCTGGACGAGGCACAACGCACCGACCGGGTCATTGCTCAGTCCTGGGATGTCACCGCGGCCCTGGTGGAGGGCGACGTTGATGAGGAACTATTGGCGACGCTGGCCAGTGAGGTACCCCGCCAAGAGGCGGGCCGAGCACCTACCGGAACCCTGGTCTGGACCCGGGCCAACCGCAGCGCTCGATTCTTCGACCTCGTCGCTGATTGCCTTGCTGCTGGCCGCCAACCCGATCCGGGGGCCCTGGGCGACGCCGCGTACATCCTGCGGAGCACCGCGTTCTACGGCAACGGCAAATTCGGACTGGCAGGATTCGAGGGATATCCCACCAACCACCCGTTGGCGCTGCCCTACCGAGCGCAAATGCTCACCGCGTGGTTGATGCGCGAATTCGCCTACGACCTTGTCGAACACTGCGCGCGAGCCCGCAACCCTGACGCGGTTGCCCTCGATGGCGCCTGGCGTCGCTACTTCGGCCTGGGCAACGCCACCGGGCTCGGCATGGTGCCCTACATCATCAACCACCCCCGGGTGCTGGACGCCTGGTGCGCGCTGCGTGAGCTGCCGCTAGCGCACGCGCTGGCGCAGCCGTTCACTACAACCGCACTGGATCGGATGATTGACCTGGTGGATCGGGCGCAGTTCTACTTCGCTCAGCGCGGGTCGCTGCCGACCGCGCCCTACCCTGACCTGGGTGGCCTCGCTGAGGGCCTGGGCCGGCTGAGCGCGGCCCTGGTCCAGTTGCGTGCTACCGGCCACCTTGATGGGGTGGTCCCCGCTGAACCCTGGGCGGCGATCAGGGCCCGCGCCGCAGTCGAGAGTGGCGAGGTACGAGCCGTTCTGGACACGGTGCTGGTCGAAGACACCGCCGAGCTGGATCGTGACATCGAAGCGTTGCTGCACTGCGTGGAGGAACACCCCTGGGACCCCGGGACCACCTGTGCTCAGGTTCGCGAGCAGCTTCACCGGGCCTACGCCTGGACCGAGCACCTTGACCTGACCTCACCCGCGTCGACCGCGTTGTTCTGGTTCACCTCCCAGAACAACGAGGAACCCCGCCGCGGGCGCCGCGGAATCGACCCCGGCGTCGAAGTGGAACACCCCCTGGGTATCGCCCTGGATGCCCACGCGCTGCGCGAAGACCTCGACCAGGCCGGCGGCGAAACCCTGCTGGCTGACTTCCTGATCAGTCATCCTTGGCACCGCGGCGCTATCAACCGTGCGTTGTCACTACGCGGTGTCCCGTACGGGGAAGTGCGCACCAATCTGCTCGCGCAAGACTTCTTGCCGCTGGACCTGCAGCGATTCCAGCTCGCCGTGTACGGGATGGACAACTACAGCCCCCAGTCCACCGACTGGCTACGGGTGACCCTCAACTGCGGCGCGCCCCGAGCCGCCGACATTCGCGCGGGCGTCGCCGATGACTGGTTGTTCGCCCCCAAACCTGCGGCCACGCCCGATGACATCTCAAGGAGCACCTCATGACTATGCCCGCGGACGTGCTGACCGTGGACGGTCTGCAGATCAACAACTGGGACCGCGGCGTCTTAGAAGAACTACGCGTCGGGGGTGTCCACGCGGTCAACGCGACGTGCGCCGTGTGGGAGGGCCCCGCCCAGACACTCGCCACGATCGGTGACTGGCTGGTACTCGCCCGGGAAAACCCCGACCTCATCACGCTGGCGACGAGCACGCACGATATTCGCGCAGCCCACGCCACGAGCAGGACCGCGGTCCTACTCGGCTTCCAAAACACCTCCCCGTTCGCCGATGACTACCGTCTGGTGGAGGTATTCCACCGCCTCGGAGTGCGCATCGCGCAGTTGACCTACAACATCCAAAACCTGGTCGGCGGATCTTGCTACGAACCGCAAGATTCCGGCCTGACCCGGTTCGGACAGACCATCGTCGCGGAAATGAACCGGGTCGGCATGCTGGTCGACTTGTCCCACGTGGGAGAGCGCACCAGCCGCGACGCCGTAGAAGCATCCGCGCAACCGGTGGCCATCACCCACGCCAACCCGTTGTGGTTTCACGACACGCCCCGCAACAAATCTGCTGAGCTCATCGAGGCTGTCACCAAACGAGGCGGCATCATCGGATGCTGCCTGTACCCGAACACGTTGGCCGGGGGAGCCGAAGCCAGCCTCGCCGCCTACTGCCAGATGATGCACCGGCTTGTGGACCTGGTCGGGCCCGAATCCGTGGCGATTGGCAGTGACTGCACCCGCAACTGGGGCCCGGAGTTCATCGGGTACCTGCGCAACGGTCGATGGTTACCCACCCAGGGCAGCGATCGAACACCGCCAGCACCGGCATGGCCCGACTGGTTCACCGGGCCGGCCCACTTCCCGGTCCTGATCGACGGCCTGGCTGCGGCCGGTCTGGACGAGACCACCATCGCCGGCGTACTCGGCGGGAACTGGCTGCGCCTGTTCGATGAGGTCTTCCCCGGGCAGGTGTCGTCATGACCGGCCTGGACACCGTGGCGCTCAGCGGCGAACCCCTGAGCGTCCACGTCGTTAGCACCCGGGTGGCACCCCGAGAGATTCGTGACGTCGCCTACCGGGCACTGCGAGTCGCCGGCGCCTGCAGCGGTGAAGCCTCCCTGGCCGCCCGAGCCGTCCTAGAAGCCGAATTGTCCGAAACGTCGCCAGACGGGCTGGCCATGCTGCTGCAGGAACTAGGCACGGTCTGCTCTGCACGGGTACCGGCCCAGTTCCTATTGGGGCCAGTCCCCGTGCTGCAGGACCCCGCCGGCCGCGGATTGTTCTTCGCCGTCCCCGCCGGGGTGGAACACCTCCTGGCCCACCCAGAAGTGACGTCCGTGCTGCTACCCGCAGTGTTCCTGCGACCCGGTGCCCACGCTGTGGCTGCGGTCACTGCAGGGGAACGCGCCGGCGAGATCGAACTGCGCAGTCAATCGGCTACAGCCACCGGGCCCGTCGGGGTCCTCGTTCACCGGGCCACAGCAGGGTCGTTATCCGGGCCCGAGCCCGGGGCACGCAGCCAGGCCGAGACCACAGGTGTCCTGGTCGATGCAGCACAGTGGGCACACGCCGAAGCAGCGGCAAGCCCCTACCTGGTCCCAGAACAATGAGTAGCCCCACCCACGCCGACGGGCCGGCGAGCCCGGTCAGCCGCCTTGAGCACCGGGACAGAGTAGAGCGCGCCTATCCCGCTGCGGTCATTCACGCCGGCGTGGTCTACCCGTGCGGCCAGGTGCCCGTCG
This sequence comes from Actinomycetota bacterium, assembly GCA_030853805.1. GTDB lineage: Bacteria > Actinomycetota > Actinomycetes > Actinomycetales > Dermatophilaceae > Allobranchiibius. Next base: position 6,642 of record JALYUK010000364.1, read on the forward strand.
ATGCCGACGGGGCCACCCCGTCCACGCTGGCCGATCAAGTTCGCCTTGTGCTGGACAACCTGGACGCGACCCTGCGTCGCGCCGGGTCGGACCTGTCCTTGATCTTGAGCCTGACGGTGTACCTCGATGACCCCGTCGGTTTCGCGGAATACGACGCCGCCTATCGGGAAGTCTTCGCCGACCGCCCGCGTCCACCACGCACCACCGTCTTCGTGGCAGCGTTCCGCGGCGCCAAGCGCATCGAACTGACAGCGACTGCTGCGGTCGGAACCGCATTGGAATCCGATCTCTGATTAAGAAACTTTGTGCATTAGTAATCGCACAACTGATATTTCACAGGTGCATAGATTCGGCCTACATTCGTGACAGACCTCACGCCGTGAGATTGGTCACCATCCGCCAGGAGAGCCCCCATGGTCATTGCCAGCCCCGCAGCGACGACGACATCGTCGTCGCTGGACGACGCGAAACTGAACTCCTTCCATCGCAAACTGACGCTCTTCTCATCGGGGGGACCGTTCCTGGACGGGTACATCCTGGGCATCATCGGCATCGCCCTGGTCCAGGCGACCCCGGCACTGAAGATGAGCACCTTATGGGTCAGCCTGATCGGGGCCTCGGCCCTGGTCGGGGTGTTCATCGGCGGTGTCGTCTTCGGACCACTGACCGATCGCATCGGGCGCAAGTTGATGTACATGATCGACCTCGGGGCGATCGTCATCTTCTCGATCCTGCAGTTCTTCGTCACCTCAGACTGGCAGCTAGGACTCCTACGGCTGCTGATCGGTGTCGCCGTCGGTGCTGACTACCCGATCGCTACCGCGCTAGTAGCAGAATTCGCGCCCCGCGACTGGCGCGCTCGGCTCCTGGGCGGCCTGAACGCGATGTGGTTCGTCGGCGCCACCATCGCCGCGTTTGTCGGGTTCTTCCTGCTATCCCTGGACAACGGGTGGCGTTGGATGCTGCTCTCCTCCGCCGTACCTGCAGTGATCATCATGATCGCCCGCACCTCCATCCCAGAATCACCGCGCTGGTTGGCCAGCAAGGGACGCATCCAGGAAGCCCAAGCGGTCATCACCCAGACCCTGGGCGAGGGAGCCATCCTGGACGACCTGCCCTCAGAAACCTCCAGCGGATCGCTACGCGATGTCGTGCGCGGCGGATACCTCAAGCGCGTCGTGTTCATCTCGATCTTCTGGTCATCCACCATCATCACGCTCTTCGCGATCTACGCCTTCGGCCCCCAGATGTTGACGCTCTTCGGCCTGCAGAAAGGCAACCAGGCCGAACTCGGATACGGCCTGATCAACCTCTTCTTCTTCGTCGGCAACGTCGTAGCACTTCTCCTGGTCGAGCGCATGGGACGGCGACCGATTCTCATCGGCGGGTTCGCCATCTCCGCCCTCGGGCTGCTCTACTTGGCGCTCTTCCCCAACTCATCAATCCTGATCGTCGCTGCCGCGTTCGCCGTCTACGCGATCTTCAACGGTGGCCCCTCCATCCTGGAATGGATCTACCCCAACGAACTTTTCCCGACCGAGATCCGCGCCTCCGCCGTCGGCCTGTGCACCGGCATCAGCCGCATCGGCGCCGCCATCGGCACCTTCGCCACCCCATGGGCACTGACCGAATTAGGCATCTCCACCACCATGTACATCGCCACCGCCATCGCCCTGATCGGCGCTGTCGTCAGCTACTTCATGGCCCCCGAAACCAAAGGCCGCAACCTCAGCGAGACCGCACGGCTCTAACCGCCGCAGAACGACTCATGGAGGGGTGTCGGGTTCACTGGCATCCCTCCATGCGCGCGGCAAGCCCACTGCTACGGATGCACTACATAGCTGACGAAGTGCTATCCCGATTACCTGTGATCCCAACAGTGGCGGGGCCAACCGACACCCATCTGAACACTTCATCGCCCGGAGCACACCGACCTTCCCCTATCCGACAGACTGCTGTGAGACGCAGGCTTGGCCGGTAATGAGGCTAGGGGCGGGGACAGGAGAACGGATTCATGGAGTATTTCGATGTGGCTGATGCTGACGGGGCCGCGGGAGCGGTGGCG
>JALYUK010000373.1 GCA_030853805.1 Actinomycetota bacterium
CTGCCGGGTTGAGCATTGCCAGCTCTGGTCGCAGGCGGCGCTACCGTTCTGTCACGCCCACACCAATACCTGGAAGGCGAACGGTCAACCCGACATCGACCAATTCGCAGAAGGTTTCGGCCAGGCCACCGTGACCGAAGACGAGACGGTCCGGCTGGATCGGCTCGGGCCGCAACTGACATTGGAGATCCAGTACGCATTGCAGTGCCGCCGCGATGAACGCGCAAGCAAAACATTTCCCACCGTGGTCATGCAGGTTGTCCGGTTCCTGGCCACCGCCACCGTGACATCGCTTCTGGACTGCGACGAGGACACCTGGAGGAGGCAGGTCGGTCGGCCAGCGCCGAAGGACTCCAACCCGCGGGCGTTGTTAATCTACGCGTGGCGCAAGGTCGCTGATCTGGCCGACGCCGAAGGCTGGGAAGCGGAGTTCCCGAGGGACGTCTGGCAGCTGCGTCGACTTGGATTCCCCGGCAACCAGGCCCTGAACTTCGCCGCCATCGCGCAGTCGTGGCTGCGGGACCCGGTCAAGAGGTGGCTGCGCTGGAGACTGGGAACGGGGCTAGGGCTGGAGGCCGCCCGGCGCGGCCTGCGGGCGCTGACCCGCTTCGCGATGTTCTGTGACCGCGTCGGGATCACCGCACTGGCCGGAGTGGAACGTGTTGTGTTGGAACGCTATCTGGCCGATCTTCACTCAGAGATGACCGGGAGTCAGCGGATCGGAGTGCACATCGGACAACTCAATAACTTCCTGCAAGCAGTGCGCCAACACGGCTGGGACGACACCCTGCCGGCGACGGCATTGCTGTTTCCTGACGACCACCCCAAACGCAGTGAACGGCCACCGCGGGCACTATCGGAACAGGTCATGGCTCAGGTCGAGCTGACATCCAACCTCGACCGGTGGGACAACCCGGCTCACCGACTCATCACACTGATCTTGATCCGCTGCGGCCTGCGCGTCACCGACGCGTTACGACTGACCGTCGACTGCATCATCCGCGACGCCCAGGACGCTCCTTATCTGAACTACTTCAACCACAAGATGAAACGCCAAGCGCTGGTACCGATCGATGAAGAGCTCACACAGCTGATCACCCAACAGCAAACGAGCTGCGTTGGAACAACTTTCGCTGCCAACACGACGGTTCTGTTCCCCCGGCCGACGAAAAACCCAGACGGACTCGCCGCCACCAGCAGCAGCACCTACCGGATCGCGCTCTATCGGTGGCTGGAACGCTGCGATGTCCGCGACGAATACGGCCGGGCCGTTCACCTCACCCCACATCAATGGAGGCACACACTCGGAACCAGACTGATCAATCGGGACGTCCCTCAAGAGGTAGTCCGTCGGATCCTTGATCATGACTCACCGATGATGACCGCTCACTACGCCCGGCTTCACGACACCACCGTCCGCCGGCACTGGGAAGCCGCCCGCAAGATCGACATCACCGGACAGGCAATCGTTGCCGACCCGGACGGCCCGCTGGCCGAAGCGTCCTGGGCGAAGCAGCGTTTGAGCCAGGCGACCCAAGCGCTGCCCAACGGGTTCTGCGGCCTCCCGGTCCAGAAAAGCTGTCCCCATGCGAACGCGTGCCTGACCTGCCCTATGTTCCTGACCACCGCCGAGTTTCTACCGCAGCACCGCGGCCACCGCCAGCAGGTCCTGCAACTGATCACCGCCGCCGATGCCAAGGGCCACACCCGTCTGGTCGAGATGAACCAACAAGTGCTGGGCAACCTCGACCGAATCATCACCGCCCTGACCCAAAACACCGCCGACACCACCAAGGAAACCAACAATGCGGGCTGACAACACCGAGCACATCATCGCCGCTGCCAAGAAACGGTCACGGGCCACCACAAGCCGAGCGATCGCAGCACTACGCAAAATCGACAACTCAGGTGGTGCCGTCAATTTCGACGCCGTCGCCCGTGAGGCCGGGATCTCTCGCTCCTGGCTCTACAACCAACCCGAGCTGCGATCTGAGATTGAACGGCTACGAAGCCGGCAACGTCCTACGCCCAGCCGAATCCCGGACCGGCAACGCGCAACTGACGCATCGCTGCACCAACGCCTGCAGATCGCCTCCGACCGCATCCGCCAACTGGAAAGCGACAACACCCGCCTCCGCCAGGCACTCGCCGAAGCGCTCGGCGACCGACGGACCAACCCGCATCCCGACACGCCGGATCAACAACTTTCCACCGCACCCAGAGCACGATGAGCGCCACGTTGACAACACCATCCACAACGCAAACCCGCAGGTCACAAGCACGATCCCGCCCCAAGCTCCAGATAACGATCGTATTCTCGTTCGACCCGCGCTGCCAAGGGCTGTGCGGGTCGCAGAAATACACCGGAACGTCGGTGGCGATCGTGAATAGTCTGTGTTGGGACATTTCCCTACCCTGATCCCAGGTCAACGAACGCCGCAGATGCGCCGGTAAGGTCAGTACCGTCCTGGTCAGGGCATCCCGGACCGCTTCAGCGGTGTGATCGATCGGCAGGTGCAACAGCATGACGTACCGGGTGGTCCGTTCCACCAGGGTGCCGACCGCGGACCGGTTGCCTTCCCCGGTGATTAAATCCCCCTCCTTACGTTGCAGGGGTGGGTGATGTCAGGGCCGTCGTAGGGTCTTGATCGCTCTCCTTGGGACGGGCGGGTATGGCTCAAGTCTCCCTGTCGTGCCCGGCGGTTGCGGGTGACGGCTTACTGGGAATGGCCGCCCGCCCGTTCTGCTGGTGGCTCGACCGCTCATTGAGACTCGCGCGAACGGATCGTTGGGTAAGGACGTGCCGGCGTGGCTGCCCGCCAGGGAGAACACTCTTGGATCGGTCGGCGTGAGGAGCCAGATGACAGCGGTATGGGCAGGTATCGACTCGGGCAAGCGGACGCATCACTGCGTGGTGATCGACGCGACGGGATCACGCCCGTTGAGCGGCCTGCTCGAGTGTCCATGACCCAAGACCGTGCCATTTGGCGTGGTCAGATGGCGCCAGCTAGCGGGTTCTGGCTCAAGTTTCGGTGCGCCGGGGTAAACCGGCATGGAGGAGGAGATGGAAGAGCTCTACGTCGAAGGGCTAGCGACCCGCGGCGGCCCCGAGTCATGCGTCGTCGCTCGTGAGGGTGGCGGTGAAGCGTTGACAGGGGTACGTGCAGGCCGGGCTATTGAGCCACGAAATGAGCATTTCGGGGTGCCCA
>JALYUK010000387.1 GCA_030853805.1 Actinomycetota bacterium
GAATAAGGCTGATGCCGCGGCCCATTGACCGGGAGGCACGACAGCTCGACAGAAGTTCGGCTCCGTCCTCGCAAGTCGAACGACGTGCGGTGCATCGTCGCGCTCGTCCGTCGCACCAATCAACGCAAGCACTCCTCGTCACAAGGGGATCCTGTTGCGACGTTGACTGGAATACGTCCTGTTGTCGTCATGTTCTGTCGTTCAGCCTTGGGCTGGTGCCCGCGGTGCGGGCCCGGGCGGGATGTTGCCGGGGGGAAGGGTTAGGCGGCTGAGGTCAGTTGGGTTCGTAGCCGTGCGGTGATGGAGGACAGCAATCGGGATACGTGCATCTGGCTCAGCCCGAGGCGGTCGCCGATTTCTTGTTGGGTCAGTTCGTGGCCGAAACGCAATCCCACGATCTGCTGTTCGCGAGGGGACAACCCGCGAAGAAGCGTCGCGATGGTGACCGCCAGGTCGACCCTGTCGTAGGTGTCAGCGCCTGCTGCGCCGGCAGCGGGCGCGAGCTGGAACAGCAGATGATCCGGGTGGTCCTGCACTAGAGCATCTAAGGATGCCGCGGTGTACGCCGTACGCGCTTTGTGTGCTGCGCGAACCTGGTCAGGATCAACATCCAGGTAGTGGGCGATATCGCTGATGGTGGGCGTAGTACCCAGGGTGTGGGTCAGGTCGGCGGTGGCGCGTGTCACTTGCTGGTAGAGGTCGTGGATGGGCCGGGGAGGGCGTACTGCCCACGCGTAGTCGCGCAGATACCGTTTCAGTTCACCGTGCAGACACACCGCGGCATACCCAGCAAAGGCGTACCGCGTGCGGTGTCGAACCGGGCTGCGGCCTGCACCAGTGCCAGGGAGGCGACCTGGTAAAGATCTTCAGCGTCAACACCTCGATGGGTGTACCGCCGCGCGACCGCGCGGGCAAGACCCAAATGGTCGCTGATGAGCGCCGCACGCATCAGATCAGTTGCCTGATCATCCCTGGCCGCATTAGTACCCGCGGGCGGTAACGCCGTCACTGGCTGGTGCTCAGGGGGCCGTTGTGCAGTGATGTTGCAGCACTTCGAAGATGTCATGTCGACCGCGATGTCTCCCACAGATCACGACGTCAATCCGCTGCTTGAATCGACAATGAACAGGAGCATACGAACCACATCAAAGGACGGCAATACCAGGATGGCCGCCGCAACGGTGACCCTGATGGTGGGTGAATCAGATGACGTCAGCGGGGGGATTGCCTCCGGTTGGAAGTCAGGGAGGAGGCGCGGTGTAGAGGCGACGTGCGCAGGTAGGACACCGGCTGAAGGGCTTCGCCCGTGGCCTTCCCCAGGGCAGGCCATCACCCACCCAGATAGGCAGTACCCACCCCACATAACCCGTGTGGCTGCCCGATAGCTGCCACAGGCCCGGACGGGTTCTCGTCGCCGCTGCGCACGCCGAAAAGCCATTCCGGTCATCGATCGGTGACCAACACGGGTAGCCCCTGATCACCGAGAGGACTACACGTCCTGGACGTCTTCGCGTAAGGAGTGGATCATGCCGTGCAGAATTCTGAACGCGTCGGACTGCTCGTGCTGCGTCATGCCGCCCACCATCCTGGCCTCGACGGATCGGACCGCGACGCTTGCCTTCTGAAGGTGCCGTCGACCGCGTGGGGTGAGCCGGGTGGGAAGAACTTTCCCGACGGGGGCCTGTGTCGGCCGGCTCACGTATCCGTCTCGTTCTAACGCGTGCAGCAGCACGTTCATTGACTGCCGTGTCACGAACGCTGCTCGCGCGAGATCGGAGTTCGATAAACCCGGGCGCTGGGCGAGCAACTCCAGGCAGGAGTAGTGCGTCACAGACATCCCCAGTGGCCGCAGCACTGCCTCCATCGCTGACCGTAGGGCGCTGGAGGCCTCTTTCAGCAGGTAGCCCAGAGACGTCTCCAGATCGACACCGACTCCGCCTTGACTCATGTCAGCATTCTGACATAAATTGTCGTGTCAGATAACTGACAACAATGAGGAGTATCACCATGCCCGCTACCGGCCCTGACTTCATCTCCCTGCAGGCCCGCGACCTGGCTGCGTCGCAGGCGTTCTATGAGCAGTACCTTGGTCTGGTCCGCTCACAGGCGGGCCCACCGCATGCGGTCGTGTTCGAGACAACGCCGATTGCGTTCGCGCTGCGTGACATCGTTTCTGGCACCGATCTGGCATCTGCCGCTCAGCCCGGCATCGGCACCGCGATTTGGCTGCACGCAACCGATGTCCAGACCATTCACGACGCCCTGATCGCCGACGGCCACACGATTATCTCCGCGCCGATCGAGGGCCCATTCGGTCGCACGTTCACTTTCGCTGACCCCGACGGTTACCACATCACCCTCCACGACCGCGCCTAAGAAGCCGGACACCGGCGTAGTCCAACCGTCGCCAGCTAGCACCCGCAGGAGGACCGGTCACCGATCCCCAAGCGAAGGGGTGGTTGCCCGTCCTGCCGTTGCTGGCTCAGATCTCCGATGCTTACTTAGTTCCTGACCACCATTTGCACGCTGTGCGGATAGGACTCGGTCATGGTCATCGGTTCGGTC
>JALYUK010000439.1 GCA_030853805.1 Actinomycetota bacterium
AGATCCAGACCCTTCGGGCTGTCGCTCACGGCACGAGCACCGCGACGGTCTCGGCGACGCAGGCCGGTTTGTCACTACCCTCGAGCTCAACGGTCACGGTCACGACGCTCTGAGTGCCGCTCGCGCCCCGGTTCAGCGCGGTGAGCCTGGCGCTCGCGCGCACTCTGGAGCCGACCGGCACCGGGGTGGGGAAGCGCACTTTGTTGGAGCCGTAATTGATCCCCATCGACAGGCCCTGCACCGTGTAGATCTCCCAGACCATCGACGGGATGAGCGACAAGGTGAGGTATCCGTGCGCGATCGTGCCACCGAACGGACCCTGCTTCGCCTTCTCCACGTCGACGTGGATCCACTGGTGGTCACCGGTGGCGTCCGCGAAGGTGTTCACCTGCTCCTGGGTGACCGTGTGCCACTCGCTCACACCGAGCTCTTCCCCGACGACGGCTTCCAACTCATCCAGTCCATTGAATGTACGCATGGGCGAATCTCCTTGCTGTTGAGGCGGCTACGACGTGGGGCTGAGCGCTGGGGTCAGCAGCGCGGTCAGAGATCGAGCGGTGCTGTGCGCATCGGTGTGCAGCACGGTCTGCAGCCCGGCGGCGCGGGCACCGACCAGGTTGGGTTTGGCATCGTCGACGAAGACCACCTGCGCCGCGTCCAGTCCCAGGCGCGAGACCGCGAGGTCGAAGATGCGCCGCTCCGGTTTACGCATACCGACCTCGCCGGAGATCACGATCGGGTCGAAGAGCTCGGCCAGCAGCTTCCGGTCGTAGGAGAACCCCCAACTGTTGGACAACAACCCGGTCCGTACGCCGTCGGCGCGTAACTTTCGCACGACCTCGACGGTGTTCGCATCGACGCGACTCGTGGCGAAGATGCCGCGTAGGTGATGACCAGGCTGTACCGGACCGCCGTCGACCGACCTCAACTCCGGGGTCAGCAGCGTGTTGAAACCGTCTGCGGTCAGCTCGCCGCGCTCGAGGCGATGGATAGGGCTGTCCGGCGACGCCGCGCGTCCCAGCCACATCTTCAGGACCTGGGAGAAGGACTGCGGATCGATGTGCTCACCGGTCGTCCACGCGGTGATGCTGTCGCGGATCGGCGCCGTCAGCACGCCGCCGTAATCGAACAGGACCGCCTGTGCTCGCTCGGTGCGACTCACGGAATCATCACGACGCGGCCGACCGTCTCGCCCGCTCCCAGCCGTCGCAACGCGTCCGGTACGCCGTCGAGGCCGATGCGTTCGCTGACCAGCGGCACGGCGATACCGTCCTGCGCCAGTTGCGTGAGCTTGGCGTGGCACTGCGTCATCAGTTCGGGGATCTTGGACTTGTAGAGACCCCAGTGCAGCCCGAGGATCGAATAGTTCTTGATCAGTGCATGGTTGAGCGCAGCCGACTGGATACGTCCGCCGGCGAAACCAATCACCACGATCCGGCCCTCGAAGGCGATGCACTTGGTCGAACGGTCGTAGGTGTCGCCACCGACCGGATCGTAGATGACGTCGGCCCCGCGACCTTGGGTGACCTCCTTGACCACCTGCACGAAGTCCTGTGCATGTCGATCGATCACCACGTCGGCACCGAGTTCGCTGGCGAACCGGGCCTTTTCGGGTCCGCCGACCACTCCGATGACGCGGGCACCGGCGGCCTTGCCGAGCTGGACGGCCGAGCTGCCGACCCCACCCGCTGCGGCATGCACCAGCAGGGTCTCCCCCGGTTGCAGCATCGCCCGGCGGTGCAGAGCGAACCAGCTGGTCTGATAGCCGATCCAGAACGATGCGGCCTGCGCGTCGTCGAGCGCCGCGGGCGCCAGATGCACGTCGGTGGCGTCCATCAGGGCGAACTGGGCGAATCCGCCGGCGGGGATAGCCGGCGACCCGAGGACACGCGCGCCGACCCGGATGCCGTCGCCGGGCACCACCCCCTCACCGAAAGCGGTGATCTCGCCGCAGATCTCCACCCCGGGGGTGAAAGGCAGGTCGGGGCGCACCTGGTATTTGCCCTGGCACATCAGGACGTCGGGGAAGTTCAGCGCTGCAGCGAGCACCCGTACGGCGACCTGACCGGCACCGGGGACCGGAACCGGCACGTCGACCAGGGTAAGGACGTCCTGCGGTTGCCCGAGTTCGTTGATCTGCCAAGCCTTCATCATGTCCATAGCGCTCATCCTCGATCTTCCCGTGCCTTCTCGAGTTTGCGTTGCAGCTTGTTCATTCCGGCGAGCCAGCGGTCCGGCTCGCTCGCCTTGGTGGCGGCGTATCCCGCGACCTCCGGGTGGGGGAGGATAAAAAATTCCTCGGTGTGCAGCGCTGCGGCAACCACCTCGGCGACCTGTTCGGTCGATAGTGCGTCGTCGTGACTCAGCAGGTCGATCAACTCCCCCGATGCCTCGAGCATCCGGGTCTGCACCCCTTGTGGGCAGATTGCCTGCACGACCACGCCGCGGTGCCGGTACGTGACGGACAACCACTGCGCGAAGGCAACTGCTGCATGTTTGGTCACGGCGTAGGACGGGTCGCCCAGGATGGTGAGCATCCCGGCCGCCGACGCGGTGACGACGAATCGACCACCGCCCTGACGGATCCAGATCGGTTCGAGGGCACGAGCCGCACGGATATGGGCCAACAGGTTGATATCCATGACCGTGGCCCAGTCTTCGTCACTGGTGTGTGCCAAGTCGGTACCGAGACCGATTCCTGCATTGGCGAAGAAAATGTCGATGCTGCCGAGCAACCGCGTGGCGGCCTCGACCAGATCGGTGACACCGCGCTCCGTCGAGAGGTCAGCAACCACCGGGACGGCGCCGATCCGCTCGGCCAGCTGGGTCAACTCCTTCGCGTCACGGTCGGCGACCACGACCCGCGCACCATCTGCGGCCATCCGGGTCGCGATCGCTGCGCCGATTCCGCGTGCTGCGCCCGTGACGACGACGGTCTTGGCAGGGCTAAGGGTTGTGTCAGGGCTGTCGGTCAGGTCAGTCATCGGTTCACACCCCGCCGGTGAGCGTCACGCCACCGTCGAGGACGAGAGTCTGACCCGTCGTCCACGCGCTGTCGTCGGAGAGCAGGTGAGTAACCGCAGCTGCGACGTCCGCAGGCTCCCCGAGTCGGCGCAGCGGGTAGGCCGAGGCGACCTTTTCCTCACCCTCCGCGTACAACGCCTCGGCGAACTGCGTCTTGACGACCGCGGGAGCCACTGCGTTGACCCGGATCCCTGGGCCGAGCTCGACGGCGAGGCTTTCGGTCAACGAGATCAGCATCGCCTTCGTCGCGCCGTAGAAGGAGATACCCGGTGCTGGTCGAACGCCCGCCACCGACGCGACGTTCACGATCGACCCACCGTGCTCGTGCATCCAGGCCCGGTAGGCCAACTGCACCCACGAGAGTGCCGCGATCGCGTTGACTTCCGTCGTCTTGCGGGCGGCACCCAGGTCCACCTCGATCAACGGACCGTATGACGGATTGATACCGGCGTTGTTGACCAGCAGATCCAACGACCCGAAAGCGGCGATAGCGGCATCGATGGCAGCCTGCTGATGCGCCGGGTCGTCGGCTTTACCGGCCACCGCGAGCGCGACGTCCGGTCCACCCAACTGGGCTGCGGCCACGTCGAGTGCCTCCTGCTTGCGCGCGGTGATGACAACCCGCCCACCCTCGTCGACAATGCGTTGGGCAATGGCGAGGCCGATGCCCCGACTGGCGCCGGTGACGATGGCGGTCTTCCCGGACAAACGGCTCACGAACTACTCCTCATTGACGAACGGGTGTGGTCGGGGCGCGAACGCTCAGCTGAGTCGTTCCAGAATCATTGCCATTCCCTGGCCGCCGCCGACGCACATGGTCTCCAGACCGAACTGCTTGTCGTGGAAACGCAACGAGTTGATCAGGGTGCTGGTGATGCGCGCACCGGTCATCCCGAACGGGTGCCCGATGGCGATCGCGCCGCCGCTGACGTTGAGCTTGTCCATCGGGATGCCCAGGTCGCGCGCAGAGGGGATGACCTGGGCGGCGAATGCCTCGTTGATCTCGACCAGGTCGATGTCGCCGATGCTCATGCCCGCATGCGCGAGCGCGCGACGCGACGCCTCGACCGGACCGAGGCCCATGATCTCCGGCGACAGACCGGTCAGACCCGTCGACACAATGCGTGCCAGCGGGGTCAGGCCGAGCGCCCTGGCCTTGGTGTCGCTCATGATGACGACAGCAGCGGCGCCGTCGTTCAACGGGCAGCAGTTGGCGGCCGTGACCGTGCCGTTCGGGCGGAACACCGGCTGTAGACCGGACACTCCCTCCATGGTGACGCCGGCGCGCGGGCCGTCGTCCTTGCTCACCGTGGTGCCGTCGGGCAGCGTGACGGGGGTGATGTCGCTCGCCCAGAAGCCGTTGGCGATGCCCTGCTCGGCAAGGTTCTGGCTGCGGACGCCGAACTCGTCCTGCTCGGCGCGCGAGACGCCCTTGAACGCCGCCACGTTCTCGGCGGTCTGACCCATCGCGATGTACACGTCCGGCAGGTTGCCGTCCTCACGCGGGTCGTGCCACCCCTCGATCTGCCCGGTTGCGGCGACCTCGGTACGTCGTCCGGCGTCGTCGAAGATCGGGTTCTTCGTATCGGGGTGACCGTCGGCGAAACCGTGCTCATACCGACTGACGGTCTCCACCCCGGCTGAGATGAACACGTCGCCTTCGCCGGCGCGGATCGCGTGCATGGCCATCCGCGACGTCTGCAGGCTGGAGGAGCAGTAGCGCTGCACCGTCGTGCCGCCGACGTGATCCAGGTCCAACATGGTGGCCACAATGCGTGCCATGTTGAAGCCGGATTCACCGGCCGGCTGACCGCAGCCGAGCATCAGATCCTCGATGTCCCCCCGATCCAGCTCGGGCACCTTGTCCAGTGCAGCCGCCACCATCTGCACCGTCAGGTCGTCGGGCCGTATCGAGGCCAGCGAACCCTTGCGGGCCCGGCCGATCGGGGAACGGGCAATGGAAACAATGACAGCCTCGGGCATGTGCACTCCCTGCAGTAGGGCCGCCGCGACTCACGCGGCGACCGACTAAGCGCTTGCTTATGTGGTCGGCATCACCATAGTGCGGTGCGTGCAGAGTTGCAGAACGGCCGCTGCGCGAGCGGTGATCGAATCGTTATCCAACGTAATGCGCCACGGCGTCGTCACAAGGGCGGTGAACACCTTCGGAGTCGACGCCGGCTCATCTACTCAGGGGAACTTCTGTGCCACGACCGCTGGACAAGACAACGACCTACCTTCCGGGGCTGGACGGCGTACGCACGATTGCGGTGGCCCTGGTGATCTGCGCACATCTGGGTCTGCCGTGGGCGCAAGGCGGGATCTTGGGGGTCGGCATCTTCTTCACCCTGAGTGGCTTCCTCATCACCTCGATCCTGGTGTCGACGTTTCAGCAGCGTGGGGACCTGCGGCTGCGTAGATTCTGGTTGCGGCGGGCCCGACGACTGCTACCCGCTGCTGTCCTGCTCCTGATCGTGGTCTTGCTCAGCACAGCGATCCAGGACCAGGGGGCGCTGCTCACCCGCGGCCGTGACACCCTCGCCGCGCTGTTCTACGTGGCGAACTGGAACACGATCCAACACGCTTACGTCGCAGCCAACACCGCTGCTGTGGACCCCCTGGAGCACCTCTGGTCACTCAGCGTGGAGGAGCAGTTCTATCTGGCCTGGCCGTTGATTCTCGCCCTACTGCTGTTCGTCTGCCGTGGCCGACTGCGCGTGATCGCGGCGCTGACCTCTGCGTTGGCCGCTGGGTCGTTCTTCCTGTGCTGGGTCTATTTCAGCCCCGGTCTGCAGGGGGCCACCCGCTCTTACGAAGGCACCGACACCCGTGCCGGTGCGCTGCTGATCGGTGCAGCTGCGGCGCTCTGGATCCGTTCGGGTCCGCGACCCGACCCGGCCGGTCGCCGTCGACCCGTGGCGACCGATCTTGCCGCCATCGCGGCATCGACGGTGATCGGCGTCCTGGTCTGGCGTACCGATCAGTTCACGGCGTTCCTCTACCCGTGGGGATTCGTGCTCCTCTCGATCTCCGCTGCGGTCCTGGTGGCGGCGGTGGCTGCGCCGCGCAGCATTCTGGCGATAGCGATCGGTTGCCGGCCGATGCGTTGGATCGGCGAACGCTCCTACGGGATCTATCTCTGGCAGACCCCCGTCATCGTCTTCTCCCAGGGCATGACCGGGCGGCACAGCTGGCAGCTCAGCCTCGCGAACGTCCTGGTGACGGTGGCACTCGCTGCACTCTCCTGGTGGCTCATCGAAGATCCGATCCGACGGCACGGCTTCCGGGCCGCATTCCGGCCGGCCGACAACGACCGGCGGCCGACCCCGACGCGCGGGCCGGGCATCGCGGTGCAGCTGCCGGGTCGCGCCGGACGCCCTGTCCCCCAGCCTGAGCCCGCACGAGCATGAATCCCCGGCCGATCATCACGCAGCGGGCGAGCCGCCGGCGAAGCATTCTCGGCGCGGCGCTCTTCGTGCCGCTGGCAGTGGGTGCCCTGGTGGCACCAGCGAAGCTGCACGCCGGAAACGCCGGTGCGCTGAACGCAGCGCCGACCAGCGTTTCGACCGGTACATCGACCCCGCCACGGACCCAGCACCCGACTGGCGCAGGCCCGACCCCCGGCTCGGCGGGCACCACGAGCTCATCGAGCCCGCCCGCACACACCGGGCCACTCACGAGCAGTTGCCGGTCAGTGCTCTACATCGGCGACTCGACCTCCGAAGGTGTCGTCTCCACCAACTACCTACCTGACCAGGCGGATCGGGAGAAGGCTCAGCTACGCGATGTGGGCGTCACCGATTTCGTACCGGAGATCTCCGGCGCACGGGCGATCGTGGAGCACTACAAGGGCGAACCCAGCGGGATGGACATCGTCGATACCTACGTCGCGCGGGGCTTTCAGGGCTGCTGGATCATTGCGCTCGGTAACAACGACGCAGCCGACATCTCGATCGGTGCGCGACCCGACGCCGGGGGCCGGATCGACATGTTGATGAAGAAGATCGGCGACCGACCAGTGTTGTGGGTCAACACCCGCACGCTGGTCAGCAGCGGCCCCAATGCCGAATCGAACATGCTCACCTGGAACGACGCACTCACACAGGCGTGCACCCGCTACCCGAACCTACAGATCTACGACTGGGCCGGCGAGGTACAGCCGCAGTGGTACACCCCCACTGACAACATCCACTACACGACACCGGGTTACCGAGCCAGGTCACGGGGTATCGCACGCGCCACCGCGATCGCGTTCCCAGCGAAAGGTGGCCCACCGGCGAACTGTCTCGTGTCGTCTCATTGAGCGGACGTCAAAGCGTCGGAGCGTCAGAGCGTCAGCAACAACTTGCCGGTGGTGGCTCGCCCTTCGAGCGCTTCGTATGCTGCGGCGGCATCGTCGAGAGGGTGCGTGGCACTGATGTCGATCTGCAGCGATCCGTCCAGGATCCCGCCGAGGATCGCGCCGGCCCGCCACAGCAGTTCCTCCCGGGTGGCCAGGTATGCGGCCAACGACGGGCGGGTGATGAAGAGCGATCCGAGGGCGTTCAGACGTTGCAGGTCGAAGGGCGGCACCTGTCCGCTCGCGCCGCCGAACAGCGCCATCGTCCCGCGTGGTCGCAATGATCGTAGGGATGCCTCGAAGGTCGCCTTGCCGACTCCGTCGTAGGCCACATCAACTCCGCGACCGGCTAGCTCCCGCACTTTTGCAGCCAGCTCATCGGGACGCCCGTCGTACTCGTGGTAGCCGATGGTGTGTGCTGCACCTAACCGGGAGGCTATGTCGAGCTTCGCCTGGCTGCCTGCAGTCGCGACGACATGGGCGCCCTTCGCAGTGATGAGCTGCACCAGCAACTGCCCGACCCCGCCGGCCGCTGCATGTACGAGCGCGATGTCACCCTCGCGTACCGGATAGGTCGATTCGACCAGGTAGTGGGCGGTCATCCCCTGCAGCATGGCTGCAGCCGCCTTCGTCATGTCCAGACCCTGCGGCACAGGTACGACGCTCGCCGCAGTGACATTGACCAGTTCAGCGGCCGACCCGGCAGATTGTCCCCAGGCGACCCGATCGCCCGGGCTGATATCCGTCACGGCAGCACCGACCACCTCGACGATGCCCGCGCCCTCCTCGCCCAGCACGAACGGCGTCGAACCGGGATAGACACCCTGCCGCTTGTAGACGTCGATGAAGTTGACACCGACAGCCGCGACCCGGACCTGCACCTGCTCCTGCCGGGGTGGCGGGACGTCGTACTGGCGCACGGCAAGGACCGAACGGTCACCGTGCTCGGTCACGAATAAGGCACGCGTCATACCCGCCACTCTAGGACCGGTCCGACCGGCAGCGGATGCCGTCAGGCCGTCATTCGAAGAGGCTCGGATCTCCGGAACCGACCCGAACGACCTCAGGCACCTCGCCCGACCAGTCGATGACTGTGGTCGGCTCGTCACCGCATTCGCCGGTATCTATGACGGCGTCGACCTGATGCTCCAGCTCCTCCTTCACCGTCCACCCGTCGGTCATCGGGCTCGTTTCGCCCGCCAGGATCAGAGTGCTGGACTGCATCGGCTCCCCCAGCTCGGCGAGCAACGCGCACACCACGGGAGCCGCCGCAATCCGCACTCCCACCGTGCGTTTCTTGGGATGCAGCAGGCGTCGCGGCACCGCACCGGTCGCGGGCAGGATGAAGGTGTATTTGCCCGCGTCGGCAGCCTTGACAGCACGGAACACCCGGTTGTCCAGTTGCACGAGTTGCCCGATCTGGGCGAAATCGTGACATGCCAACGTGAAGTGGTGGTGAGAGTCCAGCGCCCGGATGCGGGTAATCCGCTCCTTGCCCTCAGCGTTGTCCAGCGAGCATCCGAGTGCATACCCCGACTCGGTCGGAAACGCGATCAGACCACCGCGACGAATGATGTCGGCTGCCTGCGCAAT
>JALYUK010000071.1 GCA_030853805.1 Actinomycetota bacterium
CGGAGAAGGAGACGTAGACCGCGAATAGCGCTGAGGCGATGATCCACCCGACGACGGCGATCACCCCGCCGAGGCTGACCCAGCGCAAACCGGGTTGCTTGACATTGGGGCACGCCTTGTAAAGCAGCGTGAACATCAGGCTCACGATGATCAGCAGAACGGGCCACTTGGCAATTTCCCACACCAGCAGCGCAGTGTCACCGATGCCGAACGCCGTGCCGAGCTGCGAGGCGACGGGGCCCGTCGCGATCACCATCACCGCGCTCACCGCGAGCATCACGACGAGGGCCAGCGTCACCAGGAAGCGCACCGGGGCGGTCTTCCAAATGGGTCGACCCTCCTGCACGCCGTAGATCACATTCGAGGCGCGCATGAACGCCGCGACGTATCCCGATGCGGACCACAAGGCCAGCGCGAGACTGACGATCAGCGCGATCCCTGCCGCGCCCGCCTTGCCCTGCACCTGGTCGATGATCGAGGTGAGGACGTTGGTGACGCCCCCCGGCGCGACGGCCGAGATGTTCTTGACGACGTGGTCGGTCTGGTTCTTGCCCAGCAGGCCCAGCACCGAGACGAGCGCCAGGATCGTCGGGAAGATCGCCAGGATCCCGAAGTACGTCAGCGCAGCTGCGAAGTCGGTGACGTTGTCCTGCTTGAACTGCTTGGCGGCTCGCTTCGAGATCGCGAACCACCCGGCCCTCGGAATGTCGGTGGGCTTTGCGGGTGCGTCATCGGGGTGGCTCATCGGTGCCTCCTGCTCATGGTTCGATCCGGAATGCGTCGACCGCGTTATGTACACCGTACGCAAATTTGCGTACGGTGTACATACGCAGGGTGGACAGCTGCCTTCGGTGTACCCGATCTACCGGGCTCCTACACTTCGCAGGAATGTCAGGTGCGCGGATACCTGACCGCACTGATGCATGCGTGGAGGTGAGCGATGAGCACAGACGGTGGGGACCCGGTCCGGAGTTCGCGGCGCCGGCTGACGACCGAACAGATCGTGACCGAGACGCTCGCTTTGGTCGATGAGCAGGGAATCGCGGCTGCCTCGATGCGCTCGGTTGCCCGGCGTCTCGGCGTGCGGGTCATGACGTTGTACCGGTATGTGGACAACCGCGAGCAGTTGTTCGATGCCGTGGTCGACCACATCGTCGATGAGCTGGGCGATGACGCCGACATCCTGCAGGAGGTGGGCGACGACGACTGGGCGGCCTACCTCACCAGCCTCGCCTGGGGGGTGCGGCGGTATGCCCGGGCGCATCCGCATGCCTTTCCGCTGGTAGCCACCCGTCCGCCCAGCGCGCCATGGGTCAACCCGCCGCTGCGGTCATTGCGCTGGATCGAGACGATGCTGGAACACCTCGGCGACGCGGGATTCTCCGACGACGACGTGCTTTTCACCTACCGGACATTCAACAGTTTCCTGCTCGGCTACCTGCTGCTGGAGACGAGCCAGATGGTGATCGACGACCCCCTACCCGGGGACGGTTCGTTCCAGGCGGGCGACGACAGTGGCGACCACGACCCGGTCGATCCCGCTGACCCGGTCCCCGGTTCGATCAGCGCGACCCGGACGACGCAGCAGCGCGAGGAGGTGGCCGATGCCGACGATCCCGCTGAGCTGGGCGACCTGGATCAAAACACCTATCCGGTCATTCACCGATTGCGCGTCGGTCTGACCGAGAACCGGTTCGAGGAGGAGTTCGGCGCCGGGCTGGACGTCCTGATCACCCGGATCGCGCAGCGGCGGGCAGGTTCATGACTCGGGCAGAGTCGTGATCAGCGCAGCGGTTGCCCGTCCAGGCGGCGGGTCATGTCGACATCATCGCGGTCACCGAAACTGAACCGCAGTCCGCCGGGCACTCTGCCGGTCTCGATGTACCCGCACTTCTCGTAGAACTTCTCCAGTCCGGTGCCACCGCGGTAGGAGATCTGCACCAGTTCGTAGTCGTTCGCGCGGGCTGTCGCGTGTAGCGCGCCCATCAGTAGCCGTCCGAGGTTGACGCCTCGGTGCTGCGGGTCGGTCATCACCCGCTTGAGGGTGCATCGGTGCCGCGCGACGGACCCCAGGCCGACCACGAAGCCGAATCCGAGTAATTCACCTGCTACTGAGGGGTTTTCGAGCGAGGCCGGTGTCGCAGCGTGCAGCCGCACCAGCGTGGTGGTTGGACCGTCCAGGTGGAGATCCAGAGTGCGCGTGACCGCGTCGCGCGGTGCCCCCCGTTCGAAGCCCACGGAGCCACCGGTCTCGATGACCGCGCACCACAGGTCGAGCAGCTCGTTGTATTCCGATGTCCCCACCTGCACCCCATCGACCCGTACGACCGGCGTCTGCAGGTGGCGGGTCATTTCGTTGCCGGCAGGCTCGTGCGGGCGCCACCAGGTGCCCGCGTCGGTCAGCCCGGCGCGGTAGGCGGTGCGCAGCGAGGGCGTGTTGCGGGGGGCGATCCGAGCCACCACAGGTAGGTCGGGCCACCATTCGGCGGCGAACGAGGTGGCAGCGCGGGTCATCTCCCGACCGAGTCCGCTGCCTCTGACTGTTGGGTCGAGGCGGTAGGACAGGTTGAGATACCGGGTGCCCTCGTGCTGCAGCTCGTCGACACCTCCGATGCCGACAGGGCGCCCGTCCTGCTCGGCAATCCAGTAGCCGATGCCCTGGATTTCCCACCTGCGAACCCACGCGTGCAGATGCTGGGACGCGGTCGTGAGGTCGGGGAACGGCGGCTCGTACGTCAGCTCGTACCCGGACGGATCGGTATGCCAACCCAGGATTCGCGCGTCGTCGGCGTCGTGTGCGGTCAGCGGGCGGAGTGTGAGGCGTTCGGTGTGGACGGTGGTGACCGCCCGGGGCGGTCGCGGGCCGGTCGACATATAGGAAACCTAACCCCTCCGACGACGGGCCTGCTGGACGCAGGAGGCCCGTCGCTGATCGTGTCGGTGGCAGCTGATCGTGTCGGTGACATAGGTGACAATCGTCCTGGGAGCTTCCCGACAACCGGCATGACCGGATCTCGCCTGCCACTGAAAGACTGACGCCATGGCCGCCACTGACACCCGGACAGCACGGCATGCACAGCCACCCCAGGTCGCGGCGCGTGCCGTGGACCTGGTCAAGACCTATAACAGCGGTACCAACGAGGTGCGGGCTCTTGACAGCGTGAGCGTCGATCTGGCCCGCGGTGAGTTCACCGCCATCATGGGGCCGTCCGGATCGGGCAAGTCGACGCTGATGCACTGTATGGCCGGCCTGGACTCCGTCACCTCAGGAACGGTCAGCATCGGTGATGCCGAACTGTCCGGCCTGTCGGACAACAAGATGACCGCCCTGCGTCGCGACCGGATCGGTTTTGTCTTCCAGTCCTTCAACCTGGTGCCAACTCTCACCTCGATCGAGAACATCACGCTGCCGATGGATCTGGCCGGCCGGGCACCGGATCAGGAGTGGCTGGATTCGGTGATCGACACCCTCGGTATCCGCGACCGGCTCGGCCACCGGCCCAGCGAGTTGTCCGGCGGTCAGCAGCAGCGGGTGGCGTGTGCGCGGGCACTCGCCTCCAAACCCGACATCGTCTTTGGTGATGAACCGACCGGAAACCTGGATTCGCACTCCTCCGCGGAGGTGCTCGGCATCCTGCGGCGCTCGGTCGATGACCTGGGCCAGACCGTGGTGATCGTGACCCACGATCCGCGTGCCGCGGCCTACTCCGACCGGGTGCTGTTCCTCGGCGACGGCAAGATCGTGGATGAGATGCGCGACCCGTCCGAGGACAAAGTGCTGGACCGGATGAAGAATCTGGAGCGTTGAGACGTGGCCAAACGTCCGATGCGGCGGGTATCGGTCCGAAACCTACGCGCGCACAAGGTGCGGTTGATCCTGACCGTGTTGTCGGTTGTGCTGGGCACCGCATTCGTGACGGGATCATTCGTCTTCACCGACACCCTGAAGGCCAGTTTCACCGGCATCTTCGACAACGCCTACAAGGGCATCGCAACGCATGCTGCTGCGGCGAACAGTTACGACCCGGGCGTTGCGTTCAGCGATATCACGAAGATCCGCAGCGTGCAGGGAGTCGACCGGGTCGCGCCGAGCGTCGAGCGCTCTGCGGTCCTGGTCGGGCCTGACGGCACCAAGGTCGAGACGGGCGGTGCGCCCAGCATCGCCGACCTCTACGCCCCCGATGCAGACCAGATCGGCGACCCCACGAGGTTCGTCGCCGGCGCCGCCCCCAATCAGGTCGGTCAGCTGGTCCTCAACTCCGGTGCAGCGAAGAAGGGCGGCATCAAGGTCGGTGACACAGTGCGGATCGTGCTGTCGGACGGGCCGGTGACCTCGCTGACCGTGAGCGGCATCTATGCGACGAAAACCGAGACCGGCGGTTACATCGGGATGCTGCTGAACAAGACGCAGGCGGTGCAGCTGCTGTCGGACGGCAAGCATTACCGGGCGGTCGATATCTCCGCCAAACAGGGTGTGACAGAAGAGGTGCTGACCGCGAGGGTGCGGGCGGCGCTGCCCTCCAACGTGAGTGTCGAGACCGGCACGAAGCTACGTGACGACACCAACAACGGCATCCAGACTGCGCTGTCGTTCATCAACTACATCCTGCTCGCGTTCGGATTCATCGCACTGATCGTCGGCACCTTCATCATCTACAACACCTTCTCGATGATCGTCGCGCAGCGGCTGCGGGAGTTGGCGCTGCTGCGGGCTGTGGGCGCGAGCCGTAAGCAGGTACGCCGCTCGGTGCTGGTAGAGGCGCTGCTGACCGGCATCATCGGCAGTCTGGTCGGCATCGTCGCCGGAATCGGGTTGGCGATCGGGCTGCGCTCGTTGCTCAACACGTTCGGTGTCGGCCTGCCGACGGGCGCCCTCGTGCTGCAGGCCCGCACACTGATCGTCGCGCTCGTGCTCGGTATCGGCGTGACCTTGCTGTCGGCGTACATCCCGGCGCGGCGGGCATCGTTGATCGCGCCGGTAGAAGCGATGCGTGAGGAGTTCAGCCAGCCTTCGGCGTCCAGCTCGACGCGTCGCACCATCATCGGGCTGGGGCTGCTCTTCCTCGGGGTTGTGCTCACGGGCCTCGTCGCCGCCTCGACCGACACCGGCACCGGTGCCTCTTTGCTGGGGATCGGCCTGCTCGGGGTGGGTGGCGCGGCGCTGATGCTCTCGCCGGTGCTGGCGAAGGTGATCATCCCGCCGATCGGCTGGTTGGTCGGCAAGCCCTTCGGGCGACCCGGCACGCTGGCCCCGGCCAATGCAACCCGTAACCCGCGGCGCACGGCGGCCACGGCCTTCGCGCTCACCCTCGGGTTGTTGATCGTCAGCGGTATCGCGGTCATCGGTGCTTCGGCCAAGGGCAGCGTCGGTCAGCTCTTCGACAACAACGTGCGGGCCGACCTGGTGTTGACGACGCAACAGCAGTTGCTGCTGCCGCAACGCGCGATCGACGCGGCGGCGAAGGTGTCCGGTGTTGCGTCGATGACGACGTTCCACCCGGCGGCGGGGCTGCTGGACGGCGGCCTGGAGACCGGCAGCGGCGTCGACGGTCCGCTGCAGACGGTGCTCGATATCAAACCCGTGCAGGGCAGCATCTCGCCGACCGGCAGCAACATCGTCGCGAGCCAGACCTTCGCCCGCAATCAGGGGTGGGCGATCGGCTCCACGCATACGCTGTCCCGCCCGGGGCAGGGCAGCGTGAAGCTGACGTTGACCGGTATCTACACCGACAGCCAACTCGCCGGTCCGTGGATCGTCAGCGGCGCGACCTACCGGGCGGTGACACCGGCCAAACAACAGGGCGGCATCGTCGGGTTGATCCGCATCGATCCGGGCGCTGATCTGAGCGCCGTACAGGGGCGGGTACAGGCGGCCACCAAGTCCTATTACGTGGTGTCGGTCAGTACCCGCGCCGAGTTCAAGGGGCAGATCGCCAGCCAGGTCAACAACCTGCTCGGGCTGCTCTACGGGCTGCTCGCCCTCGCCATCGTGATCGCGATCCTCGGCATCATCAACACCCTCGCACTGTCAGTGGTGGAACGGCGCCGCGAGATCGGGATGATGCGCGCGGTCGGAATGTTGCGCCGACAGGTACGTCGCACGATCTACCTCGAGTCGTTCCTGATTGCGGTGTTCGGAGCGCTGCTGGGGTTGGTGCTCGGGATCGTCTACGGAGTGCTGTTCACCCGGCTGTTGAAGGACCAGGGATTGAAGGTGCTGGTGGTGCCGTGGGGGCAGGCGTTGACCTTCCTGATGGTGGCCGGAATTGTCGGGGTGCTGGCGGCGTTGTGGCCAGGTGTACGTGCAGCGCGGACACCACCGTTGGCAGCGATTTCCGAAGCGTGAGCTGAGGTCTAAGGAAGAACTAGTGAAAACGCCGTTCGATGAGCAGATGGCGCAGGGTGGGCAGTACGCGCCGTCGCTGCAGATGAGCGGGCTGCTGCGCACCCTCGGCACTGACCTGGTGATTCCGTTCGGCGGTTACTACCTGGCGCGCGCGATCGGCGTCGGCGTCACCGCCTCGTTGCTGGCGTCGACCGTACTGGCCATGCTTCGGCTGGTGTGGCTGGCCTTGCGTCAGGGGAAGGTGGACGCGTTTGCGGGCTTCCTGTTGTTCTTGTTCTCCGGCGGGTTGGCGCTGTCACTGGTTACCGGCGACCCGCGGTACCTGCTGCTCAAAAGTGCGGCCCTGACGGTGTTGTCCGGGTTGGTCTTCCTGGGGTCCGTCGCACTGCGCCGCCCGCTCACCTTCGCTGTCGCACGGCGGCTGACGGTCGAGGACGAGCAGGCCAGCGCGGAGTTGACGCGCGGCTGGGAGGTCTCACCGGCGTTCCGTCAGGGGTTCTACCTGATGGGGCTGGTGTGGGGTGTGGCGCTGGTGCTGTCCGGGGTCGCGCAGATCTGGCTGGTCCTGCTGCTCAGCCTGGATGAGTCGGTGGCAGTCACGAACGTGCTGGCACTGGCTGTCTTCGCGGTGTGCGGCGGTTGGAACGTGTGGTTCATCGAGCACGCCCGGAATCTGGCCCGCGCCGCTGCGGAACCTCAACCCGAAATGGTGTGAAGGCGCGACCGCGACGGCGTTGTCCGCGCTGGTGCGTCCTCGACCGCTCGGTGTTTGGCAGGCCGGACGAACGGGCGCATGAGCGCAAAGACGACGATCGCCCCGGCGACGAAGATCGAGGCGGACACCATGAAGGCGACGCTGTAGCCGTGCACCACCGCGCTGGACTCCGCGGAGCTACCAGTGCGTGACCCGAGGTAGGACGTGGTGGCGTTGGCAGCGATGGTGCTGAGCAGGGCGGTGCCGATCGACCCGCCCACCTGCTGCATCGTGTTGACCATGGCCGAGGCGATTCCCGCTTCACTGCGAGCGACTCCGACGGTCGCAGTGTTGATCGATGGGGCGAAGATGAGGCCGAAGCCCAGGCCCATCACCGGCAGCGCCGGCAGAATATGAACTGCATAACCGGAGGACGGGCCGATCCTGCTCAGGTAGAACATCCCGACTGCCCCGAGCGCCATGCCGGTGGTGATCAGCGCCCGGGCACCCACGAGCGGTAGCAGCTTGATGTTGGACAGCGTCGAGCCGAGAAGGATGAAGACCACCATCGGAAGGAAGGCCAGACCGGTCTGCACCGGACTGAAGCCTCTGGTCAGCTGCAGGTAGTAGGTCAGGAAGAGGAAGACCGCGAAAATCGCGATGGCCGACATACCGATGGCCAGGTACGCGCCACCTCGGGTGCGGTCGAGCACCACATGCAGTGGCAGCAGGGGGTGGGCAACGCGCTGTTCGATCAGGACGAACGCCACCAGGAGGAGCGCGCCGATGATCAGGCTGGCCAGCGTAATGGTGTTGGTCCAGCCGTCGGTGTCGGCATGCGAGAAGCCGAAGACGATGAGAAACAGCGCGAGGGCGCCGGTGGCCGAGCCCATGACGTCGATCTTCGGACGATGTTCCGGGACCTCGTTGCGGATGCGCAGCAGCGCGCCGGTCACGGCGACCGCAGCGAACAGCAGGTTGACGTAGAAGCACCAGCGCCAGGACAGGTGCTCGGTAAGGAACCCGCCGAGCAGCAGCCCGACCGCACCACCACCGCCGGCAACCGCGCCGAAGACGCCGAACGCCTTACCGCGTTCGGCGGGGTTCTGAAAGGCATTCGTCAGGGTCGACAACGCCGCCGGAGCGAGGATGGCACCGAACACACCCTGCAGCGCCCGCGAGGAGACAAGCACAGCAAATGAATCGGCCGCGCCACCGACAGCCGAGGCGAGCGCGAAACCGATCAAGCCACCGACGAAGGTCCATTTGCGGCCGAAGATGTCGCTGATCCGGCCGCCGAGCAGCAGCAGGCTACCGAACGCAAGGGCGTACGCCGTGACGATCCACTGTCGGTCGCTCGATGCGAAGCCGAGGTCCTTCTGTGCGGACGGGAGGGCGATGTTGACGATCGTGGAGTCGAGCACAACCATCAGCTGTGCCGTCGCGACAATCACCAGAATCGTCCAGCGGTTGTCGTGTTGGTGGTCGGCGTCCCGTTGGGCGCTGTTCTTGCTGGCGCTGGTCATGAAGTCCTTCTTGCTGGAGGCTTCGCGATCCGCGCTGAGCAACACGAGGTGAGGGCGTCGAACGCAGAGATCTCAATGAGGTGTGGGCAGACTGGCCATCGGGGAGCGGCCCAGCTGATTGATCGGCCCAATTTAGTTGAATTGGAGCCTACGTCGACGCGTAGCGTGGGTGCGACGGGGGGTCGACTGCAGGTGTAGCCCGCGATGGCAGAGCTGAATCTTGGCGAGGGGAGGCATCGATGCGACACGCTAAGGATGTATCAGGGAAATGCTAGAGACCGGCATACAGTCCGATCGTGGATCCGATACGTAACCCCTACGCGCCTGGCGCCGGCCAGCGACCACCCGAACTGGCCGGCAGGGACGGCGAGCTCGACACCTTCTCGGTCGTGCTGGAACGGGTATCGCGGGGGCGTCCGGAGCGCTCGATCGTGCTGACCGGGCTACGCGGCGTGGGCAAGACGGTGCTACTGAATGCGTTGCGCTCGGCGGCAGTTCGCGCGAAGTGGGGCACCGGAAAGTGGGAAGCACGCCCGGACCAGCGGCTGCGACGTCCGATCAGTGCGGCGCTGCATGTGGCGGTGCGCGAGTTGGGACATCCGCAGAGCGATGACGTGCAGCAGGTGCTGGGCATCATCAAGGCGTTCGCGCAGCGTGACACCCCGCCGGGCGCGAAGCTGCGGGAGAAGTGGAACCCGGGCATCGACGCGCCGGCACTGTCCGGTCGAGCCGATTCCGGCGATATCGAGATCGATCTGGTCGAGTTGCTGACCGACGTGGGCGGGCTCGCGGCGGACGTCGGTCGCGGGATAGCGCTGTTCGTGGATGAGATGCAGGACCTGCACCCTGACGACGTGTCAGCGTTGTGCGCGGCGTGTCATGAGATCAGCCAGGCGGGGCTGCCGGTGATCGTGGTGGGTGCGGGGTTACCGCACCTGCCGTCAGTGCTGAGTGCGTCGAAGTCCTACTCCGAGAGGCTGTTCCGGTACGCGCGCATCGACCGCCTGCCGCGCGCAGCTGCGGACAGGGCGTTGCAGTCGCCCGCGCACGAAGAGGACGCAGCGTTCGAGCAGGATGCTCTCGACGCGATGTACGAAGTGACCGGCGGCTACCCGTACTTCATCCAGGCGTACGGCAAGGTCGCCTGGGATCTGGCCCCGTGCTCGCCGATCACCGCGGCGGACGTGCGCGTTGCGGCGCCGGAGGCGGACGCCGAGCTGGCGGTGGGCTTCTTCGGGTCACGTTACGAACGGGCCACGCCGGGGGAGCGGGAGTATCTGCGCGGGATGGCCGACGCAGC
>JALYUK010000469.1 GCA_030853805.1 Actinomycetota bacterium
GCTCCGACCCGGCCCAGAAGCTCGGCCGGGATGATCCGCTGCAACGATCGGGCGGCCGTGTCGCAGGCGATCAGCGGTAGGCCTTGGACGAAGAACACCCCGGCAGCGATCCAGGGGGAGTTCTGGAAGGCGATCGGGATCAGCATCAGCCCGTAGGTGAGGTAGGTGACCTGCAGCAACACCACGGTGTCGATGCGGTCGGCGAACTTGCCGACGAGGACCCCACCGACGACAGCACCGACCGTGGTGACGCCCAGCAGCAGCCCGAAGCCGTAGTTGGAGACGTGCAACTCGTCCTTGGCGAACAGCACGAAGGTGGCTTCGGGCATCCAACCGAACAGACCTGCGGTGGCCGATAAAACCAGGGTGGTGCGGGCCGCTTTGTGTCGGCGAAGGTAGGACAGGCCGGCGGTCAACTCGGTCCTCCAGGGCTGCTCCCTGACATTCTGGCCTATGTCTGCTTCCGTCAGTACCCGCGGTGCTCGGGTCGTGCCCCGCCAGGCGAAGGATCCGATGATCAGCGACGACACCAGGTAGGAGGCGCCGTTCAGGGCAAACGGCAGAAGCGGTGTGACGGCGAAGGCCAGGCCACCCAGCGCCGGACCGAGGACACCGGCGCCGACCTGGCCGCTGACCGACAGGAAGCTGTTGGCGCGCAACAGATCAGGTTCTGACACGAGTGACGGTAGGAGCGCGAAGGCGCTGGTGCCGAAGACCAACTCCGCGATACCCAGTCCGGCCGCCAGTACGAACAGGAGCCAGAGGTGAAGGGCGCCGAGCGACCACGCCAGCAACAGCAGGGCGATGAGTAGCACGCAGGTCAGGTCGCTGCCGGCCATCAGCCGGCCGCGGTGTGATCGGTCGACCCACACCCCGATCGGCAGAGCCAACAGCAGGCCAGGTGCACCCGAGACCAGTGCGAGCGCGGCGATCAAACGGGGGTCGGAAGTCATCGTCGTGGCCAGGAGGGGAAAGGCCACCAGGTGCAGACCGGTACCCAATTCAGAGACTGATTGTGCGATCCACAGGCGAGTGAAACGAGAGCCCATTCGGGCAAGTGAGGGCAACAAGGGAGAGTCCTCCGGCCGTCAGGAAGAAAACTGGTTCACAACAGCGACCGTGCGCATCGGGCGCAAGGTGCTCTGGTGGAACCGAAGTCATCTCGAGGACACGCAGTTGATCTTGCCCCAGGCGTGAGTCGGTGGGCAACGCCGAGGCCTCTACCTCCTGCGACCACGCGAGTTGCCGTTCGGGACTGCCCGGGATAGAACCACTCAGCCGCAGCGGCGGACCTGGACGAGGCCGCCCGGTCGGGGACACCAGCGATACGATCGCCATCTAGCTCGCAACAGTGGGCCACCCGGGCGCGCGGCTGCACGGGTTTGTCCGCCATCGCGATTCCGGACCTGCGTTTTCGATGATCGGAATGCCGATGCCAACCCACCCGGCGATCTTCGCCATCCGCCGGTACCAGCCCGGCGACCACGACGGTTGGGTGCGTTGCCGGGTCCTGTCGTTCCTCGACACGCAGTACTACGACGACGTCAGACCCTCGCGCACCGCGCTCAACGATCCGTCGATCGCACTCGTCGCCACCGACTCTCGTGAGGGCGCCGAGACCGTTGTAGGCATCCTGGACATCCAGATCGAAGGCCGGACCGCGACGATTGACACCATCGCCACTTGTCCGGATCATCGCAGTTCGGGCGTGGGCACCGGGCTGCTGCAGGCGGCCCTTGCGGAACTGGCGAACCTCGGCATCGAGACCTTGGACGCCTGGACCCGAGAAGATGTTGCCGCCAACCGGTGGTACCAGCGCAACGGTTTCGCCGAGCAGTTCCGCTATGTGCACATCTACCTCGGCGAGGATGACGACCCGACCGGGTTCGTCACGCCGCAGGGGCTCAGTCTTCGGTCATCTCTTTCGTGCATGGCCTCATCGAGGACGAGGAGCTAATGCGGCAACGCTTCCGCCGCGTCTACGCCTGCCGCCAATACTTGCGACCGGTCACCGCGCCGGGGTGTTGAGCTGCCCCGGTCACCGATCCCTGACCGGGCGCTACGTGGCGTGGCGGGGCGGGCGCGGTTCGCTGGCCGCCCACCAGTCTGGCAGTTCATTCTGGTCGCTGAGGTATTCCAGCGTCCGAGCGGCTGTTTCCCACGCCGCGCCGCTGGATCCGCAGAACTTCCACAGCTCGCGTGCTGCGCGGGTAGCGGTGGATCAACTCGTCCACGTCAAAGGCATCCAGTGCGCCTGCGTCCATCTGTGCGAACCCGTCACGGACGTGGTCAAGCAGTAGCGTGAGCTGCTGTTCGTGATACGCGGCGAGCGTCTCCCGCGCCGCGCGGCGGCGGGCACGCTCCTGGCCGCGGTCGGGGCTCTGCATGTACTCGGGTCAGACGGCAGTTTTGTCGGCGAACCGTTGCCGGGCTGCCTGTCGCGAGACCCCGAGGGCGATACCGATACGGGTCCAGCTTCGGCCGTGGGCCCTGGCGATCTCCACGGCTTCGGTCAGCCGAGCCTCGTCGGTGGTAAGCGTGTCGGCCGCTCCCGCGACTGCCCGCAGGTCTTCGGTGTTCTCGACCCCCGCGGTAGCGGTGTCCAAGGCGTCGAGCAGCTGCTCGACGCGAGCGGTCTCGTTCATGGACATCTCACCTTCCTTCCAGCAACCGGTAGAACGATGCTCGCAGCGCCATCGCGTGGATGATGCGGGCACGCTCGGCGTCGATGTCAGCCACGACCACCTCCAGCAGTCGGCCCGCGGTGTCTGCACCGATCAGCAAGGTCGTGTTCTCATCAAGCTCGCGGGAACGGATCGCGTGGCGAACGGCGTGCTGCATGTCCTCGTCGGTGATGCCGTGTTTCCGAGCGCCGTCCCGCACCTCCACATTGACAATGTACCTTGTCAGTGCAGTGTGAGGCAACCCCAGTCGGCCATCGGGGAACGACGCCGCCGAGCCTGTACCGGTCAGCCATCGCTCAGCGGGCGCTCGTGATCTGCCCGTCGTCGTAGACGTACGTTTCGAAGCGGGCGGGTATTTGCGCTCGCTGCCATCCGAGTTCGGATGCTGAATCAGCTCCAAGTGCCTTCTTCGTGTACCGGGCGACTTCTCGACTATGACCGGCCATATGGGCGACAGCCACCGCTTGCCCGCATGCTCTGGCGACGGCTGAGGCGGCCGAATCATCGATCTCGCGCGCGGCCGCGTGGCAGTCGAACGCGAGCTTCCGGATCGGTCCGATGCTCATCTCTCCACGCGCGAACGCCGCAGCACCTTCGAGCGCGTCCAAGAGTCGACGGTCATCTGGTGCTGCGCTCTCGAAAATCGGCAGGAGGCGTCGAACGCAATCAGTTGTCCAACCGATGAGCTCTCGCCGATCCACCTCGGACAACGTGAGGTCTGAACGATCCGGTGTCACATACCAACCCTCCACCTGCACCCGCACAGCCAACAAAACCTCACATGGCAAGTTGCAAACCAAATCTGTTCCGGTCATCGATCAACTATTGAGATGCAGATCCTTGGCGGCCGCGGTCGAAGTATTGGACGTCGTAGCCCCGCCCCAGTTCTTCTCTGAGGGTCTCGAGGAGGACTCGTCCGTCCCGCTCCCAATCGTCCTCGTCCGACCGACTCGACCACTCGTAGCCGGTGTCCATGAGTGCGTCGTAGCGACCGGCCCACGCCCGAAGCCGGCTCTTCAGCTCAGCACTGAGCGGCAGCCGGTCGAGCGAAACCATACATTCGCCCGTCCCGCTTGATGAGCGATACCAGACGGGGTCCGCCAGGTAGTCGGCCATCAGCAGAAGTGGGACCGGCGCTCGATCGCTCATGTTCACAGGGTCCTCGCCCCACGTTGCCGTCGCAGTGGAGGATCATCTGGCGAGACGCGCTCTGGTGCCATAGCGCCGGCTACCGGGGGGCGGTCCATGTCGCCAGGTAGCGCCAGAACAATCCGCGGCGTATCGCGATGCCGGGAAGGATTGCTGGGGCAGCGGCGCGAATCTCGGAGATCGTCAACGTGGGTGCTGCAATCGGTGCCGTCATGCTGAGGGGCATTTCGGATGAGTGGCGTGGATGCCTCAGGAGTCCGACGAGCGGATTGAGCAGCGTCGATGCGGTGGACAGTGTGCCTCCGCGTCGGTCGTCACGTGCGATTCCCACCACCACCAGGCGACCACCCGGTCGCAGCATCCGCGCAACGGCTTGCAGGGTCGGCAGCAGGGGCAGGTGGTGGAGTACTGCGACCATGCTGATCAGGTCATACTCACCGGTGATTCGCTCGAAGGGAACCTTTTCGATGCGGACGTTCGAGTGGTTGCGGAACCTTTCTTCTGCGATCGCGCCCACTGCCGGATCCGGTTCGGCGCCGGTCACGTCGTCGAGCGCACCCGCCAGCTTCGCCACCAGGTTCCCTGTCCCGCATCCGACGTCCAGTGCACGGGTGCCTCCGGCCTTGCGGACGCAGCGCGCCTGGTGCAGAACCCACGGTGTGTACGCGTCGTTGTGCGACCAGGGATGCTGCTCGTTGATGGTGTTCAGGCGACCGATGACCCTG
>JALYUK010000073.1 GCA_030853805.1 Actinomycetota bacterium
AGGGGACAACCCGCGGGCCGAGTGCCATCCAGGCAGCAGGAAACCAGCGGCCACATCAGCTTGGGCGGCGGCCCAGATGTGGGTCCGGTCCGCGCCCTCAGCTCCCTGAACCTCACCCACCGTGAGCCGGTCAGATAGCAGGACGGCGGGATCGATCAGCAGCGCATCGACCCGGTCGAATCGGCGTAACGCGTCCGGGCGCAAAATCAACGCCCCGTCACGCTCAGACAACCCGCGACCCAGCGTGCTGGCGAATCCCTCCCGCGCTGTGCGGGTTGCGCGCGGAGCAGCGACCAGGATCGCGTCCGCAGCGCGGGCTGGGCTACCGGCCACCGCACCGATGAGCGCAGCACCACCTAAACCGGTCAGGGTCGCGGCGTCGGCGTACCTTTCTATGGGTCCCGGTGGTCGCGGCTGGGGCCGGTCAATGCGCGGATACGACTCCTGAGTGCCTACGTCCGTGCTCAAATCACTTTCGTGCCGTGCCCAAGCCCGCTGACCGGCGCGGGCCTCGGCCAACAACGAAATCCGCAGCGCCAAATCAACCGCCAATGAGGCTGGTCCCTGCGTTAAAGATTGAGCTGCCGCAGTGCTGACCGCTAATGCCACATCAGCGGCTTCTGGGCCCACCCGGGCCTCTACTAACCGCCGTAACCGCGGCTGGGTATCGACCAGGGCTACCCCCGCGGCCACCGCACCCGGTAACCGCGGTAACCGCAACACCCGACCGGTGACCGCGGCCGCTAGTCCCACCCCATCCGCCGCGACTGCTAATACTCGCCCGGCCAGCACCACACCGTCTCCTGGCAGGTCCGTCCCTCGCCCCCGGGGACCAGCACCATCGGTGGCGGCATGTTCCAGATCGGTCAAGATGTTGGACAGTTCCGCGACATCTGGGCCCCCTGGCGAGACCGATACCACCAACCGGGACAGGGTGCGGTTTAACTCCGCCCACGTCACACCCGGCAGTCCCCGCACCGATGGCAGCACCGCCGCAGCGAGTTCATCACCACCAGGGTCGTCCAAGCCGCGAACTTCCAACCACACCCGGCCCGACCCAGACCAGGACCGACGCGAGACCCCCACCCCGGTGAGATCAGCAACCACATTTAGCCCTGATTGGGCCACGGTAGTCGCCGCAGCAGCCACCCGCCCGAAAAGCATTTCCCGACTATACAAGGCCCCGGGGCACCATAAATGAGGTGGCCATTGGGCTAACGTGAGATGAACACCGGCCCTCGGTTATGTGCACTTCATGGAAGGTTGACCATCATGGGTTTCGTCACACGCAGCATCCAGGCCAGCGAGGCTCTGGCCGACGCGGCAACCTCAGCAGCCGGAGCAACCGCCGGCGCCGTGGCCGGGGGACTGACCGGCGCCGTGAGCGGAGGGGTACGCGGAATGGGCAACGGTCTGAACCGTGGGTCACGTTCGGTGCCGGCCGCTGCATTGACGATCGCCGCCGTGGGCGCTGCTGGCCTCGTGGACTGGCCCGTACTCCTAGCCGTCGGTGGCAGCACCCTGATCCTGCGTCAACTGCGTCACAACCCACCAGAAAATACCCAGCAAACCCCCACCGACGAGGGCGACACGTCGACCAAAACTCGCAATACCCCTACAACCCGCAATACCCCTAAAACCCGCAATACCCCCTCGGCGCGTAAGTCCACCCCCACGACGCGCAAGACCACCCCCACCACGCCGGCCACCATCACGCCGACCACGGCCTAAGCACCTGGTCGGATCCTGTCTATACCGTTTCTGGGCGGGGTCGACAGTCTGAATGTGCGGACGGGCCCGTTCACTTCCGAGTGGAAAACCGCCAATTTGCCGACGGGTCCTTCGCGCCACTTCCCCTGAAAGCGGAACAGTCGCACCCTCATCGAGCAGCCCGATCGGCCAACGGGGACAGCTGTTGGGTGATGGTCATGCTATTCAGAGCCGCGTTCATACTTGGCTGTGGATCTTCAAGGACCGCCCCGGGATTGGCTTCGCGATCCCGCTAGTGGCCCGCGTTTGAAGTCTTTTGACGGTTGGCTTTCTTGAGGATCTGCTCGGCGGTCTTGGTCCACACGAAGGGGTGGCAGCGGTCGTTCCAGCCGTTGATGAAGAGCCGGATTTTGGCGTTGAGGTCCTTCACGGATCCGAAGGATCCGCGGTGGATCGCTTGTCGTTCGATGATCCCGAACCAGACTTCGACCAGGTTCAGCCACGACCCCGATGTTGGGGTGAAGTGCACATGGAACCGCGGGCGCGCATCTAGCCAGGCGCGGATCTCGGCGGTTTTGTGGGTGGCGTAGTTATCCATTACCAAGTGCAGTTCGGGCCCGTCGTCGGTGTCGGGGTAGGCGCGGTCGATCTGCTTGAGGAACGCGAGGAACTCCTGGTGGCGGTGACGCGGTTTGCACGCGGCGGTGACCGTGCCGGTCGCGATGTTCAACGCCGCGAACAACGTGGAGGTCCCGTGCCTCTTGTAGTCATGGGTGCGCCGCTCGGGCAGGCCCGGTTGCATCGGCAACATCGGCGCGGTCCGGTCCAGCGCCTGGATCAGCGATTTCTTATCCACACACAGCACGATCGCGTTCTCCGGCGGTGCCAGATACAACCCGACGACGTCGGTGACTTTGGCGACCAGTTACGGATCGGTGGAGAACGTGAACGTCTGCGCCCGCCACGGTTGCACCCCGTACTCCCGCCACGCCCGCGCAATCGTGGCATCACCCACCCCCAAATGCCGGGCCAACAACCGCGTCGACCAGTGCGTGAC
>JALYUK010000484.1 GCA_030853805.1 Actinomycetota bacterium
GGGCTCTGCCCGGCTCTGGGCGGTGGCCGCGGCGGCCGGCGTCCTGCTGATGACGGGGCCGTGGGCCAGCAGCGCCAACCTCGTCGGCGTCGGTTTCGCGCTGATTGCCGGGCTGTGCTGGGGTGCGTACATTTTGCTCACCCAGCGCGCGGGCGATGCCGTGGAGGGGGTGCAGGCGCTGGCCATCTCGATGCCGGTCGCTGCGCTCGTTGCCACCATCATCGTCGGGCCATCGACATTCGGCCGGCTCAGCTGGTCGGTGATGGCCAGTGGAATCGGCCTCGCGTTGCTGATGCCGGTGATCCCTTTCACGCTCGAACTACTGGCGTTGCGCCGCCTGCAGACGGCCGCATTCGGGATCCTGATGAGTGTCGAGCCGGCCATCGCACTGCTGATCGGTGTGGTGCTGCTCGGACAGGTGCCGCAACTGACAGCCGCCCTCGGGGTACTGCTGGTGGTCAGCGCAGGCGTCGGCGCGGCGCGTTCCGGTGCTCGCGACAAGGCCAACGAGCCGGTCTCGAACGAGGTCGAACTCATCGACCAGGCGGTGCGGTGATCGGCTCGTTCGGCGTACGCCTTCTCACGATGCCCTCAAGCAGGCTCCGTAGGCTCAGGCCGGGCAGTTGGACGGCCCGAATGCCCGCAGCACCCTGAGGAGGACAGTTCGTGAGCAGTCTGGTCGATCGGCTACTGACCCTGAACGCGATCCTGGTGTACGTCGTCGTCGGGCTTCTCGTGTTCGCCGAGGACGCGCTCTTCGTCGGCTTCGTGCTTCCCGGCGAGACTGCGGCGGTGCTCGGCGGGGTCGTCGCGAGCCAGGGCCGGATCTCCATCCTGGCGATGATCGCCATCGTGGTGGCTGCCGCGATCGTGGGGGACACCGTCGGATACGAAGTCGGCCGTCGTTTCGGACCGCGTCTGCTGAATTCCCAGGTCCTCGCAAAGCGTCAGGAACGACTGAACGACGCGCAGGACTTCCTTCGCCGACGTGGTGGTTGGGCGGTCTTACTGGGTCGGTTCGTCGCGTTCTTCCGCGCGGTGATGCCTGCGTTGGCCGGAACATCCCGGATGCCGTACCGCCGGTTCCTGGCTTTCAACGCGGTCGGCGGAATCCTGTGGGGCATCGCGTTCGTCATGGTCGGTTACCTAGCCGGCAACTCGTACAAGACCGTGGAGTCCTACGTGGGCAAGGGCGCGGCGATCGCGGTAGCGGCCGTCGTCGTGATCGCCCTTGTCGTGTGGCGGATCCGCAAGCACCGCGCCGAATCAGGCGCGGGAGGTTGACGGGTCAGCTACGGATGAAGTCCGCGACGACCCGTCCCAGTTCTGCTCCAGCATCCTCCTGCAGGAAGTGCCCGGCGTTCTGAATGGTCGGGTGGTTGCGGTTCCGGGCGCCGGGAATCAGCTTCTGCAGGATCGGTCCCATCGCGCCGGTGATCGGATCGCTGTCGCTGAACGGCAGCAGAAACGGCAACTCGCTCGTTGAAAGCACCTGCCACGCAGCGCGGTTGGCCTCACTGGCCGGGTCGTCGGGGCGGGTCGGCACCAGGGACGGCATAGCTCGCGGTCCTGCTTTGGAGCGCTCGTCCGGGAAGGGCGCGTCGTAGGCCGCGCGGATCCCCTCAGCCACGGGGCGTGCACAGCCACCGGCGACCAGCCGCCCGATGTCGAGCAGCTCAGCATTCTCGACCGCGCGGCGGAACGCCCACCAGACCGGCGGCATGTCGAAGTCACCCGTCGGCAGGCCGGTATTGGCGGCCACCACCCGGGCAAAGCGGTCGGGGTGCTCGGCGACCAGCCGTAGCCCGACGAGCCCGCCCCAGTCCTGCCCGACGAGGGTGACGTCGTGCAGGTCGAGGTGATCGAAGAGCAGTTCCCTGGTCCACTCGACCAGCCGGGCATAGGAGTAATCGCTGCGATCGACGGGTTTGTCGGAGCGGCCGAAGCCGACGAGGTCGGGCACCACGCACCGTATCCCACTCTCTACCAGCACCGGGATCACGTGCCGGTAGAGGAAAGACCACGACGGCTCACCATGTAGTAGCACTGCCACCGGCCCGTCCGCCGGCCCCGCATCGACGTACGCCACACGCAGCGTGCCACCGTCGGGGTCACTGACCTGCTCATAGGACGGCTCCCACCCGAAGTCGGGCAGGTTCTCGAAGGCTGAGTCGGGGGTGCGATAGGTCTCCATCTCAATCAGTCTGCACTGTGCCGCTCCAGGATGGTCTGGCCGAGCAGCATCCCCGAGAGCCACGCTGCCTCCACCCTGGGCTTGCTGGACCACGAATCGCCACACAGTCCGATGCCGTCGTCGCCGAGGTGGAAGGCGCGCTCACGGGTACCGGCAGGGTGGGCCACCGACCACCGGTGCACCCGTGACCAGGTCGGCTGATCGCGGATGCCGAGCAATCTGATCAGCGCCGCGCGCATCGCCGGCTCGGCGCCTTCCGGGTGGTCGAGGTGCTGCTTCGCGAGCGCCTCACTCGAGTGGGCCACCAGCACCGGGGCGCTATCACCGCGGCGGCCACCGTCGTCGGCGATCCAGGTCAGATGCGGGTCACCGTTGACGAAGGCACCCTCGAAACCTTCACGCCACGAACGGGTTTCCCACCCGGCGAGCAACGCCATGGTCGGCGCGTAGTTGTCGGTGAGCTGCTCCCTTGAGGCCAGGGACGCGTCGAGCAGACGTCGGGCCTGCGGGTCGGGCATCGCGAGCACCACCGTGTCAGCTGACCGCCCGTCGACCTCGAGGATGCCAGTGCGTCCATCACGGGTCACCACCTCGACGGCGCGGTGTTCTGTTGCCACCCCCGAGGCCAGGTCCTCGACGAGCGAGCGCAACCCACCCTGGGCGGCCCAGCGCATCGATCCCTGCTTCGGCTCGCCGCGCTCGCCGTCGTCATACACATCGAAGGTGTCGGTCCATTCGCGGGCCAGACCTCGCGCCTGCCAGTCGTCAACGACCGCGGCGAACCGGTCGTCGCTGACAGTGAAGTACGACGCACCGGTGTCGACGGGGTGTCCGTCAACGGTGCGCACGGCCATCCGCCCGCCGAGTCGACGGCCTTGGTCAACCAAGGTGACGTCGATACCGCCGTCCGTCAACACTCGGGCGCACGCAACGCCCGAGATACCTCCACCGACGACAACCACAGGATCCATGCACTCATCCTGCCTGGCGGCTCGGTGCGCTCGCAGGTGGCGGCCATGAAGCACTACACATATTACATTTCTGAATGGAGAGAATCGAAATCCGCGAGCTTCGTCAGCATGCATCGACCACCTCGCTCAGGTCAAAGCCGAACAGACCGTGCAGGTCACCGAGCGCGGCAAACTGGTCGCGTTGCTGATGCCACCTGGGCCGGGCCAGCACGCGCGAGAGCGGCTGATCAGTTCGGGCCGACTGATTCCAACATCGAGCCCGACGGGGAGGCTGCACGCCTCAAGCCCGGTGCAGGTAGCCAACGATGAGGCGAGCAACGAGGATCTGCTCGATGCCGAGCGCGAGGAGCGGGCATGATCTATCTGCACTCGTCTGCGTTGATGAAGTTGATTCGTGCTGAAACGGAGACTGTGCCGCTGCAGGCCTGGCTTCGATCGCGCGGCGAAGTGGCGGTGGTCACCAGCGAACTGAGCCGGGTGGAGGTCTTACGTGCTGCGCGTCGCGCCAGTGATGCAGCCCTAGTTGGACCCCGGACCGTGATGGGCGGCGTTGACTTCGTACCACTGGACCAGGGTGTCCGCGATCTGGCGTGCGAGATCGGTGAGCCGCTGCTGCGCACTCTCGAGGCCCTGCACCTCGCCTCGGCGGTGTTGGTGCGGGATGAACTGACGGCGTTCGTCGCGTACGACCACCGCCTTACCCACGCGGCGAGATCGGCCGGGCTGCCGGTCGCCATTCCTTCGTGAGGCCCTTTCAGGGCAGCTTGGCCCGGTCGAATTCCTGTTGCAGTCGTGGCCGCCTGCGGTGCGCCTCGCGCAGGTCCGTGATCAGCTCGTCGACGGTTTCTGCCTCCACACTCCCCGCCGCGAGCCGGCGCATCTTCGCCAACCGCACAGCGGCGCTGC
The DNA here is from genome assembly GCA_030853805.1 of Actinomycetota bacterium. Lineage (GTDB taxonomy): Bacteria > Actinomycetota > Actinomycetes > Actinomycetales > Dermatophilaceae > Allobranchiibius. The sequence goes on from JALYUK010000484.1 coordinate 4,072, forward strand.
GGTACCGCTTCGCGTTCGCCTCGACCAGGTCGCCTTCAACCAGTTCCTGGTGTACCGGCAGCACCGCGAGTGGGTCGATCTTCTCGTACTGCTTGATCAGTTCGTTCCAGACATGACTGTCGCCGAGGTGCAGAGACTGGGCCAGTTCCCAGGCGAACTGCACATCGCCGAGAGTGAGGAGCGTGAAGAGGACGGCGTCGCTCGGGCTGGCTGCGAGCGTGACCATCACTTCATCGCGCACGTCGGCCCATGCCGCGCCTGCGGTCTGGTGAAGTTGGGCGGTAGTGCTCGACGAGGGCCAGCGCCGGAAGACAGTCATCCGCGCCACCAGCACCTCGGTCGGGCGGTGCTCGGCGAGCAGCCGGCACCAGTACTCGGCGGCCCGCTGCGCCTGGTAACCGCGGTCGAAGTGGGCGGCCTGTTCGGCCCAGTCGATCGCGAGATCGATCTCGTCGATCTCCTCGAAGGCTTTGGCGGTGTCGGTGAACCACGCCGCGACCTTCCGGTCCTTCACATGGGTGGCGATGATCACATCAATGTCCCGGTCCAGGACTGCGAGTCGCTGCGCATTCCACTCCAGAGTGAAACGGTCGTGCAACTGCGTCGAAGCCCAGCGACCACCGTCTGACGGCCCGAAATCGAGAGCGGCCTGGAGCCCCCGCAGCCGTGCCCGGCAGTCCGCAACGCCGGCCTCGCCGAGTAACGCCGGCCTCGCCGAGTGCGGGCGCATACGCGACGGGGTCGAGTGTGAAGAAATCTACCTCACCCTCGAACTGGAACTTGAACATCCAGTCGATCAACTTCCCCGCAGGCACTGCGGCCACCGCGGCGACGACCGGGTGCAGTTCGAGCAGCCGACGGCAGGCGTCGCCGATGATTCCGCTGGAGTCGTCGGCCCGCATGATGACTTTGAGTGCGCTCGCCAGTGCCTTCTGCGTGACCTGGTAGGCGTCGCGGGGATCGGCGGTCGGGATCGTCGCCTCCAGGATGTCGATCGCGTCATATATCTGGGCACCGTGCGCGTTCGACGCGCTCCACCGGTGCAGGTCGGCGCGGGTGCGGATCAGGGGCAGCACGGCGTTGGCGAGCGTCGTCACAGGATCTCCACTTCGTATCGTCTGGAATGTTCGTCGTTCGCCCTGGTAGAGGCGGCTGAGCGCCCAATGTCGGCCGCCGAAGCCGGTCTCGTCAACTATCGCCGCCCGCCCCTTCGTCCGGTCGTCGACGCGCCTTTACTCAATCCAGCGATAACGCTTCTGATGGCTTCGCCCTTGAACGTCTCGATGTAATCCTGAGCTTGGCCGGCGCTATCACAGTCATCGATTCCACCATGCCTTCGGAACGCACTCGTTGTCTCGTGCAGCCTTCTCGAGAGGTAGGTCACCTGCCTCAATTCTCGACTGAGGACGTCACTTCTCGCGCTGTGGCCAACTGTTCGAACGGGAACGCGTGCATCACCCAGTTCCTCAGGTACGCATCGACACCATGTTCATCCAGGACAGCCTGCGATGCGTCAACGATTGCTGTGACCATCTGCAGCGCGGTGCACGAAGCCTCAAACACGACGTCACCCTTGAAGTCAGGCAGAAGATCGGGCCAGGTCTCCTCGAATTGCAGGACCTGCAGGCTGCTAGCGCCGCGGGACTCACGAAATATCCATCGTGACTCGCCCGGCTCTTGCCACCATGAGCAGCGAACCTCCGTCGCGCCCGACAGCAGTTCCGTGACCGCGTCCAACAGATCGCCGAGCGCATCCGAGAGGTAGGACGCCGTCAACGTGACGCTCGCCGAGCCATCACTCACGACGCCCTGCGCCCACCCTGCCCCGGTCAGTCGGTATTCGAATCGCACGTCGTGAGTGTTACAGCACGTCACGGCTGCATGAGATAACCGCTGCGTCGAGGTCCTAATCCGCCAACTTCAGTGTCTGGACGACAAAGTACTGAGGCTTGAGTACTACAAGCCGTAGTAATGTGGTGGTGCACCCACAACCGCATGCCGAGAGGGCACACCCGTGAGCAACCTGGACCTCGCA
>JALYUK010000491.1 GCA_030853805.1 Actinomycetota bacterium
CGACGACACCACCAGCATCCTCTCCCAGCCCCACCTCAACCACTACCGGCACGACCCAGGCCCCCGCGCCGAGGCAGCCCAGCACCACGACACCAGCAGCGCCGGCCGCGCCGGTGATCCCGGCGCCACCCGCAGATGTGTACTACCCCAACTGCGCGGCCGCCCGCGCTGCTGGCGTCGCGCCCCTGCACCGGGGCCAACCCGGGTACCGGTCCGGTCTGGACCGCGACCACGACGGCATCGCCTGCGAATAACCACCCGCCGTTGCTGAGCGCTGCTGCCGCGCGCTGATGGTTTGTGCGGGTCCTGGTGGTCCCGGCATCAAAAGAGGGGTTCCTGCTCGCCGGGGTTGCCGCCCTCGAACTGGGCAGCCGCCCACCGGGTGGCGCGTCGTCGGGCGGCGGCGGTGCGGTCGGTGTTGGTGCAGGTGGGGCATTTGGTTTGGGTGGGGTGGGCGTGTCCGGCGACGTCGGTGATGGTGACCCACCCGTCTTCACACCCAGCCACTAGGCACGGGTCCGGTACAGCCTGGGCCGCGTGGTCCCAGCATCTGTCACAGACCAGCATGGTCAGGGGCAGGTCACGGGCCCGCCCTGAGCGGGTCACGCAAATCTGACACACCGCGACGGTCAGGTCGGGTTGCTCGAATGCGGCACCGGGGTAGTCCTGGGCCGGGTCAAGTTGTCGGACCAGGCCGGCCAGGACGACGTAGGGCGGGTGGCGTAGGACCGCGGTGTCCAACCCTGTCAGGTCTCGCCCGGTGCGGGTCGCGTGGTCACGCATCGCGGCGAGCACGTCGACGGCCTCCCACGCTGGGGAAGCGGTAGCGAACCGGCTCAGGCACGGTGCGAGGCGTCCGGGGCGTTCACCGGCCAGCCAGGGCAGGAGTCGCACCATCTGCACGGCCACCGACCAGGCCCGCCGGTCCGCCCGCCCCCGCCGTTGTCGATGCCGTGGCCGCGTAGCGGTCTCCGTTGTGCCCGTGAGGGAACAAAGGTGAGTGAACGTGAGGTGAGGAGAAGGATTAACTCTCCCTAAAGGGAGAGGGTGGACTTTGGCGACGTACATGGTGAATCGCCCGGGGGTGACTGTGGAAAACCGGGCAGCGGTCGCGGCGGGGATGTAGGCCAGCTGCCAGATTTGGGTGGTGCCGGTTTGGGTGGGTCGTTGCCCACCCGCTTGAGCTCGGAGGGCTTTGCGTTCCAGGGGGGTCAGTTCCCTGGCGCGGTAGACCTCCAGGGCCAGGCCGAAGTGTCGTGCGACGGTGAACGCGCGTTGGACTTGTTTGGTGCCGCGGGCGATGTCACGGGCGATCGCTTCGTAGGAGGCGCGGCACATACCGGTGCGGGTGTCGGCTTTGATCGCAGCCGAGGTCATCGCAGCAACCCAGGTCGCTACGGCGATGTTGGACCGGCGGCATACTTGCCGGCATTCGGGGGTGTCGGCGACGCTTTTGATCAGGGCCACATACGTCGCGCGGCATGACCATGCCGGTAGTGCCCGCCGGATCCGCCGGGGAGGGTCACCAGCTTCCACCCGAGGGCATGGTGAGGCGTAAGCACGCCGTGAGCGTGCCGCAAGCCTGCGCGCGGTCACCTGACGTACCGGGGCCATGAACGGCATATCGACCCGCGCGCCCACCGGAAGAGGGCGCACAAGTGCTTTTTGCGGGGGTTCTTGTTGAAAACGGGCAGGATGATCTACGCTGGGCAGCACGAAGCCACCTCTCAGGGCGAGAAACGAATTCGTAGTCGGCTACTAACCGACGCAGAACTTGATAGCTGTACGACCTGGCCGCCGCTCGAACGGTGGCCTTTGTCGTGTCAGGGCACTGCCCCGATCCTTATCCGGTCAGCGGTAGCTCCTGTGCTGTCCGTCGTGAATGTTTTGGCCGACCGACGGTGCGTTCGGGGTCGAAGGGCTGCCCTAGGGCGGCTGCCTCTAGATAAACCTGTAGCGAGACCCCAGCATCCTTGGCCTGTCGTCGGATTTGCTCGCGTCGGGCCTTGCTCGTGCGGAACGCAATCTGAACCTCACGTGCGTCATCTCGCTCCATAGACGTCAACCCTGGCACGCTCCTGCTCGCCAGGCTGCATAACCGGTTATTCCGGCGTGTCGCGGTGCGATCGCAACCACCGTTAGCATCATGCGACACAAATACTAACTCTAGTTGCCTAGTAGCTGGTCCAATGTGTACCCCTGGGCGTACGTACGGCCGGCGTGTCGGCCCGGAGTGAAAAAGGGCGCATCAGCGTGCTTCCGGGCCTGTCGACGGCCGTGAGCAGCTGTCGCGATGCGCATCGTCGAGGTGAGGGCAGTCCGTACCCTGGGAAGTCCAAGGGCTTCGGCAACAGGTGGGTCATCAAGCTGCGTGCTGAACATCTGCGGCGCTAACTTCCGAAGTGGCATCGGCAGACGTTCTTGTAGAACGGCCAGCGTTTGGGCGCCGAGTTCGCGCGTTGCGGTACTGGGCTTCACATGGCAGGCCTCATAGGCATCAAACCGCGCTACCGCGTGATCGAACGAGGTTGGTGGGTGTGTGATGTTCATCAGCTCAGCCAGCCGACAGTAAAAACCCCATGTTGCATCCCGCTCAATAGCCGTTGCCCGCCGCCAGCCCATTGTGTCCATATACCTTGTCGGTACGACAATGAACGAGTCCAGGACAAAAGCGAAGTCTTCGTCGCTGATTGGCAGGCCGGCGTGCGCGCGGTTGATCTGAGAGATAACCCGACGTGCCCTAGGTGACTCAAGTCCACCGTAGATAATCTCGTACATCATCAACCCGGTGGTGTAGGCCCTGCGTTCAGCATCACGGCTCATCGAACCGCTTGCCGAGAGGACATCAGCCATATGCGGAACTGCGAAGGGACGCAGGAACGCAAGTTGAAACCCAGTGAACGCTTCAGCTGAGAGATCGTGCTGCACCATTCGGACGTAGGTCTGCAGGAAGCCAGAAATTACGATCCGGCTCCGCTATAGCAGGCAGCGATGTCTAACAAGATTTGTTGTTCAGCCTCGGGTGACAGTGAGCGCAGCAGCTCATGGGCAGTGAGTCCAGTCTCGGGGTGCTGCTGCTTGGAGAGTGCTTTCGCGATCTCAACGGCTGAAAGGTGTGTCAATTCAGTCCCCACTGGTAGTAGGCGAAGACCATCATTTATTTCGATAATTAAGCGTTGGGCGCGGATTGAACCTGGCTGGCGCGCAAGATGGACCTCTGCTAGTTCAACTGCTGGATAGATCTGACGTATGCGGGTGGCGAGCGGGCCAAGTTCGCGGATAAGCTGTCGATTTCGGATCCACTCATCTATGTGTGGCCCAAGTAAGAAGAGCACTGTACCGACCGCCACACCGGTCACGCTGAATGTTTCCAGAATGCGTAGGACAGCCGCCAATATATCGAGTTTTTGCCCGGTAGCAGCATGGACAAGGATTCTGAAAAGTCGACCAGCGAATTCGATGGCGCTACTGCCGGTAGCAATGCCAATGATGCGCAGGCCTGGTCGAACGCTTCCGCGTTGGCCGTGAGTTGCTCTCAACTCCTGGACGCACCAGTACGCGGTGAGGACGAGGACAGCGGCTAAGTAGGCGTACAACGCAAAAAAGTAAGTAACACTCGCTGAAGTGAGTGCCGTGAGTGCGATATCAGGCAACTCACGGTCGTGGAACGGCGCAAGAACCCACGCAGTAATTTCGGTACCAAGCACCAGTACACACAGAACGATCGCTGCGGCGACGTGCATGGGGTGTACGCGGTCTGAGCGAAGAGTGAGGACGTACACACTGACAGCTCCCGCAGCGGTGACAATGGCCAGCTGCATCAGCAGGACGCCAATGTTGACGATATGTAATTCACCGTCCAGGCGTGTCACGCCGATCGCGAGGAGGGTTGACCCAATAGCAAGTGCAAGTACGGCAAAGGTAAACGACCACCGCCATAAAGCCGCTGGCCCACGCATAGAGACAATCATCCGGTTAATGGCAGCAACCCATAAGAGAGCCGCTGCGGTGGTGGTCAGGAAAATCATCAACGAACACGCCTAGACACTCGGTCGTAGTTGATCGCATCGAAATGTGCCTGCTGCACCATTGAGGCTAATTGGGTACCCAGTAACTCAGCTTGCTGCTCGACATGCGTGGTATATCCGTGCCTCCCCAGGAACCGCGCTGCCACCAAAGGATCCATCGTGGGGGCAAGGATGCTGAGTTGGTCAGAGTCCAGCGGATCCCCCTTATGCCCAAGCAGGATGTGAGCCAGCTCGTGGCAGATTATTGCTGCAC
>JALYUK010000496.1 GCA_030853805.1 Actinomycetota bacterium
CATTATGACAAATCAACCCGTCATTATTGCAACAGATGCATCATCGGCCCCGTACGTCCGACGCATCCGCCCAACCGCACTGGCACGCTACTGACCAGCCAAAGCAATGCTCCGAAATCGACCGACAGGCGAAAACGTCCCGATTCTTCCGGTACGAGCCGATGCGCTACGGCGGGTTCATCAAAAGCCGCTGACCAGCAGGTCCATTGTTAATTCGTGCATCAGATGAACGATGCGCTCACCGGACGGGCTCGATCGAACCGGGCTAGCTCTCCATCTGGCCGAACGGTTTCTCTACGCATCACCGCGGCTGTCTTTTAGTACTCACCCGCGCGCTCTCCCCAGGATCTTGCTGTCCCGGCACGTCTCGGCAACCTGCTGGGCGACCTGGAGTGAAGCCGTAAAAGGATTGAACCGGCTCGGAAAGTAGAACGATAGCTCCGAGCCATCTGCGCGGACGAAAGCAACGCCAACCTGCTCGAGGACATCGCGTTTGGGGCTAAGTGGGCACGGGTATCGAAGACACCGGCCCGTGACCGGCAGAGCTCGATCCCCGTGCGCGGGTCAGCAAGCACCGCTCCGCTACTGCCCTCCCCCTCGGTCCAGAAAAAACCAGCAGGATCTGCGGGACCTTCGCGGCCATCGGGGACGGGGGAAGAACCGGCCTAGCAACGGCCCTTGGCCCATCCGGCATCGAATAGGCACGGGCAACAGGCACGGTCACGACAGGGACCACCAATTTCCTAGGAGTCATGTACGCACGGCAGGAACAACAGAGAGGAGTGTCCGCCCGCTGCCTTAACGAATCTGGTGGATCGACTCGCTCGTGTCATGGACGTGAGGAGCCCGTGACCTCGGTGATCATGACTGTTGGTGCGCAAGTTCATGATCGCGAAATGAGGTCACGGGCGTGGTTCACAGGGTGTGTGCAGCCCGGTGGACTGGCTCTGGGTCAGCCGTTGGGACCTGCGGGGGTGGTAGTGGCTGTGAGGCCTTCCTTTTTCAGGGCTGCCATTACGAAGGTGTTAGTGAAGGTGTTGCCGACCTTCACTTTCGACACGTCGGTGCCGATGGTTTTTGCCATGGCGTAGACCGTCTTGGCGCCGCCTGCGGGCATGATGCCGTCGGGTAGGAACTGGCCCTTGTCGGTGGTCAAACCGGCGATGTACTGCGCCTTGCTGATCGTGGCGTTCTGCACGTAGTCGGCGGGCAACATATTCGCGATGTCCGTGGCGGAGTGCGTGCTGATCCAGTGCATCGTCGCGACCAGCGCGTCCACCACGTCCTGCGCTGCGACCGTGTTGTTGTCGACCCATTTCTGTGTGGCCAGCACTGACGCGGCCGGCCAGGCGCCGCCGAGAGCGGCCGTCGCACCTTTGGTCGTTGCGAGATCAATCGCTGAGTAGCCGATCTTCTTTGATTCGATCGCGCCCACCGTTGGTTGGGTTGTCATGATGCAATCGACACCCTTGCTCTGTAGTGCGGCGATAGCGATCCCTCCGTCGTGCGCCGCGACCGTTTTGTACTGTGCCTTGCTGATGCCTTTTTGCGATGCCAGAAACTGAGTGAGTTGATCGGTGCCAGAACCCAGGTCGGTTACTCCTAGGTTTTTACCCTTGAAATCAGCAGCAGAGTGAACACCACTGTTGGTTCCGCACATCTCTCGCTCGCCCGGGGCGCCGGACAACTGAGCAATTCCTACTACGTCCTTACCTTTGGACTGGAAATCGATGGTGTGGATGTACCACGCGCCCGCCATGTCAACCGACCCGGAGACCATGGCGTCTTCCGCGCCGACGCCACCGTTGGCTTCTGTAGACAACACCATGTTCACCCCGTACTTCTTGTAGAAACCGAGCTTCTGGGCCAGCTCGTATGGGAGGTAGATCTGCTTGTCGATACCGCCGACCATCATTTTGACTGTTGGCATCGAGGCGGAATTGTTTGACCCACCGCCGCTGCTGGAACTCGCGCTGTTGCTACTCCCACCACTACTGCTACTGCCACATGCCGCGATACCTAGGGCCATGGCGCCGACTGCGGCCACACTTACAACACGCTTGTACATTTTTTTACCTTCTTCTTCTCAATGGTGGGTAATGGGGATTTGCTCATACGCCAGCGGAGATTTCCGATCGATTCGGCGGGCGCCATGCCAGCACACGTTTTTCCAGCAACGTGATCAAGAACTCGGCGGCAAGGGTGATGACCGCAACGATCGCCATAACGGCAAAAACGGTGTTCTGGTCTAGGTGACCTTCCGCCTGGCTGACGATGAGACCTAGCCCGCGGGTCGCGCCCAAGACCTCTCCCACCAGGGCTCCAATGATCGCGAAACCGAACGCGGTGTGCAGGCTCGCGATGATCCAGGTCAGTGCCGAGGGGATCGTGACATGGCGCGCTACCTGTAAGGGCGAGGCACCAAGTACTCGAACGTTCGCGGCCAAGTTGGGGTCGACTTCGCGTACGCCTTGAAATGCGTTGAAAAATACGACGAAAAAGACCAGCACCCCCGCAAGTAAAATCTTCGGCAATATTCCCAGGCCGAACGCCACCAGGAATATTGCCCCCAGGAGAATGCGTGGGATAGAGTTCATGATCTTGATGTATGGCCCCATGACCTCCGCCAGAAAAATATTCTGCCCCAGCAACAAGCCAAGGAGGCCACCGGTGACAGAACCGAGGAAGAATCCGTAGACCGCTTCCTGCAAGGTCACGCCTATATCCACCCAAATGGAACCGAACGCCGTCCCGTGCTCGAAGAGGTTGACCAGAGCACTCCAGATCAGCGATGGCTCGCCGTAGAAAAATGGATCAAGCACATTCGTCACAGCCAGGATCTGCCAACCACCGAGAAATAACACGCCTGCGCCGATCCGAGCCAGCCACAAAAGCGCCCGGCGCCTGCGACGTGCATGGATACTGGCAGCCCGGATCGATTCCTCGCTCTCTTCATTGAGAGTGCTGTTCGCGTTCTTCAGATCCATGCTCATGCCGCTCCTGCTGTCTGCGCGTAGGCGCGGTCGACTTCGTCTTTCAGAGACGCCCAGATCTTGTTCTGTAGCTCTAGGAACCGCGGTTGATGGCGAATTTCCTGAACCTGTCCGCGGGGTCGCGGTAGATCGATGTCGAAGCTCTCCTTGATCGACCCCGGGCTGCTGGTCATCACAAACACCCGGTCGGCCAGGGCCACCGCTTCATCCAGGTCATGGGTAATAAATAGGACCGAGGGCCGGGTCTGCTCCCACAAGTCCAGCAGTTCGGTCTGCATGATCGCCTTGGTCTGCACATCGAGCGCACCGAACGGCTCATCCATCAACAGGATCTGCGGTTCGTTGATCAGGGCTGCAGCCATTCCAACGCGTTTACGCATGCCACCGGACAACTGGTGGGGGTACCGGTCCTCGAAACCGGCCAGGCCCACCCGGCGCAGCCAATCCCGGGCCAGCGCAGTCGCGTCCTTCTTGTTCATACCGTTCAGTACCGGGCCGATCATCACGTTGCCGAGCACGCTCTTCCAGGGAAAGAGCGCGTCAACCTGGAACATGAAACTCACGCCCTTAGTGATTCCGTTGACCGGCGCACCGCCCACTCGGACACTTCCGCCGCTGGGCTTTTCCAACCCTGACACCTGCCCGAGAGTCGTCGATTTACCACACCCGGTCGGTCCAACGATGGCGCAAAACTCGCCAGGCTGCACCGTCAGCGTGACATCGCGGATAGCAGTGAATGCTTCCCCTTTCGGCGTCATAAATCGTTTGGTGAGATCTACCAGTTCAATTTTGGCCGAGTGCATCTGGGCCGCTGTCCTCGTTGATGTAAACGCGTCGTCTCTTTTCATGCGTTACTTTCGCTCCAAGTCCTGACCAAAAATTCACTGGGTTTTATCCTGGGCCCCCAACCTAAAGTGTGACCATCATCACGTAAAGATTTAGTGCAAAACCTTCTTAAAGTGCATTTCCGAACCTTTTGTGCCTTCTGCTCACCGAGTGCTGACGATGGCCAACCCTGCCCAAATATTGGGAGTTCTCTTGTTCCGCTGCGCATGTATGAGCACACTGACCTGGTGATGCGGATTCGTATGCGTCGGTTGTCCAGCCAGATCTTCGTCGCTCAACTGGCCATCCTGACGACCACGATCCTGATCGGATTTTTGCTGCTCATCAGTAGAGAGCGCGGCCACCTAGACGATCAGTACCAGCAGCGTGCTGCTTCGATCTCGCAGACGACTGCCCAAATTCCGGACATCCGCCGGTGTATCCAGCACGAGGCGGCTGGCTGCGCGGCCACTGTTCAGATCCTCGCCACCGACATCACCCACTCCACTGCTGCCTCCTACGTGGTGATTATTGATATGAACCGTGTGCGCCACTCTCACCCCGACCCCGCGTTGATCGGTCAGCGGGTCAGTGAACCGATCGTGGTCACCGACGGCCGCACCCACATCGGAGTAAACGACGGCAACACCGGCAGATCCGCGAACGCCCGAACTCCGCTGTACGGCTCAGATGGGAGACTGGTCGGCGAGGTCTCAGTGGGATTGAAGGAAAGCTCAGTCTCTGCAGCGTTATGGCGAGAATTGCCCTCCTACGCGGCCTGGTTGGGTATCGCGCTCGGCCTCGGAGCCCTCGCTTCGTGGGCTCTTGCCCGCCACCTCAAACAACGCACCTTCGGACTGGAACTAGACGAAATATCCCTTCTGCTGCAAGAACGTGAGGCAACCCTGCATGGAGTACGCGAGGGGATCATTGCCTTCGACACGCACGGACGAGTCAGCATGGTCAACGACGAAGCGCAGCGGCTGCTGGGTCTGGGCGTTGCCGCCGTCGGCCACACCCTGAGTGAGCTCCTGCCCCCCTCACCGCTGCGCGAGATGCTGGACAGTCCTAACAGCCCCCCCGATGCTGTAGGGCTCACCGACGACTACGCACTGGTCGTGAACAGGATGCCGATCCGCTTGGCGGGCAAACCGAACGGTGCGGTCGTGACGTTGCGCGATCGCACCGAACTGGCAGCACTGTTACGCGAACTCGACGGTGAGCGTGGCCTCACAGACTCCTTACGGGCACAACAGCACGAGTTCGCCAATCGGATGCACGTCGTGGCCGGCCTCCTAGAGCTCGGCGAAAACCAAGACGCGATTGAATACCTGACTCACATCCAAGGCACCGCAGCGGAGTTCGACAACACACTGCGAACCCACATCGCGGCACCTCAGATCGTCGGACTAATGCTGGGAAAAACGGCCGAGGCCAACGAGCGCGGAATACAACTGAATATCTCACCCGAGACGTGGCTCAGTGAGTCACCCGACAGGGTGCAGCTGCTGACCATGGTGCTGGGCAACCTCATCGACAATTCGATGGACGCACTGAGCGCGCAACCCGCCCCCCGGAGGATCGATGTGGAGATCGTGGAAGAAGAGGACACCGTTCAAGTCACCGTGACCGACAACGGGCCCGGTGTGCCAGCTGAACTTGTACAACGGATCTTCCTAGATGGATACAGCACGAAACCACACACGGGAAACCGCCTGCGCGGTCTCGGACTAGCGTTAGTGCACCGATCAGTCACCAAATTGGGCGGATCAGTCACCATGTCGGCGGGTTCGGGAGGGACCGGAGCCACGCTGTGCGTCACCGTGCCCAAAGAACGATCTGCCTCCGCTCATCGAGACACACATCCGGCGGCTACGCGATGACACGCCCCCCGATCAGGGTTCTTGTCGTGGACGACGACTACCGCGTCGCAGGAATCCATGCCGCATACGTCAACCGCACCGAAGGTTTCGAGGTCATTGCCCAAGCACACACAGCCAGCGAAGCCCGCGCCCTAACAGCATCACAATCCCCAGACCTCATATTAATGGACATCTACTTACCCGACGGCAACGGACTCGACGTTGTCCGGAAACTACTCAAGCAACCCCAATCACCAGACGTCATCGTGATCTCCGCAGCACGCGACCTGGACGCCATACGCAAAGCAATGCAAATAGGCGCCCTGCACTACCTGGTAAAACCATTCGCACACCAAGCACTCACCGAACGCCTCAACGCCTACCGCAAACTACACAACTACCTCAACGAACTCAGCGAGGCACCCGAACAAAAAGAAGTCGACAAACTATTCGAACTTCTACGCTCCCCCGAACCCATCTCCAGCCCTCGCGCCAAAGGCCACTCCGCGCCAACACTCGAACTAGTCAGAGACACCGTCCGAGCCTGCGCAGAAGACATCTCAGCAGCCGAAGTATCCGAACAAATCGGAATCAGCCGACCCACCGCCCAACGCTGCCTCACCTACCTAGAACGACACAACGTCGTAACCCTCAACCTGCGGTACGGCGCGACCGGCCGCCCCGAACACCGCTACCGGATAACCACCACATGACGCAAACCCCCCGGCCAACTGAAGCACCCACACAGACAGCCAATTCCAAGCCTCGCGTTGCCGCTAGGCGCCCCTGCAGGATCCAAGACGCCGCTCATCATTCTGCGCGCTATCAGCAGTAGAACGCCCAAAAGTGAAGGAATCTACGCGAATCTAGCGCAAAACCGATAACGGCCATCAGGGCTATCCATCTGAGCGGACTGGCTCAACTCTTGTTGGGGTGGTTTCATGACGCCAAGGCCGAGTAGCGCGAGGCCGATCGAGGCTGGGCGGGTGGCCGCGGCGGCTGGGTGGTGTCGGCAGCACCTTCTTGGTCTTTGAGGTCGCGACGAGCTCTCGGTATCGCACCGGTTCATGGCCGATGGCCAGCTGCAGCAAGCGGAAGAAGACCAAGCCGCGGCTGCGTGAGCGGCGGCGGTTGAACCGGAAACAGAACTCGTCGAGGTACCCGGCCAGATGCTCGGTACCCACGGCGCCTTGGTGAGTGGACAGCAGCCACCGCTTGACCAATGAGGCAACGCGGTGCACCCCCGGGCAGAAGCTTGTCGATGTCCTCGCCCACCGCCCTGGCTGCACGTTGACTGCGACGGTCGTGGGTGTAGCCGAGTGTCTCGATGCCCCGGTAGCCGTTCCACCCGTCGGTGATCACGGTGGATCCGGTGGCGATGGTATCGGTGATGAACGCGTGCAGGGTGGTGGCGGTTCCGTTGGGAATAGTGCGCATCCGGCACCGCCCAAAACCGTGCGGCGGGTTGATCTCCACGGCGACGACGACCAGCGTCTTCTTGCCCTTCGCGCGTCCGCCGGCCAGCCCGGCCTCCTCACCGCCGATGTAGGTCTCATCGACCTCGACGATGCCCCCCAGCAACTCGCGCCCCGGTCGCACCAGCACCGAGCGCAACCGGTGCAGCATCGTCCACGCGGTCTGATAGGAGCCGATCTGCAATGTCCGCTGCAGGCTCAGCGCGGAGACACCGTCCTTCGCCGAGGCAAACTCCCAACAGACCTGAAACCACACCGTCAGCGGTGTCCGGCGGCGGTCGAACAGGGTGCCCGCCGTGAC
>JALYUK010000028.1 GCA_030853805.1 Actinomycetota bacterium
ACCAGGCCGGTGCGACCGACCCGCCAGTGTTCTGCCTGGCGTGCAACATCGCGCAGCTGGGCGTGGTGCACCTCGAACCCGGACACGTCATCGCGTCGGCCGAGCCAGTCCGGGTAGGCCCCGGCACACCACTGCGCGCCCGGGCCCCAGGCCTGCAGTTGCGCGGCGCGTTCGGTACGCCGCCACATCCGGACGGTGGCGGGTCCGTGTGGTGTCCGAAGACCGCGCCAGATCGCCCCGTCGTGCACCCGCCACGTCGGGTCGCCGGATCCGCGACGCAACGGCGCCAGAATTTCGCTGAGTGGCACCGGTCGCCCGGGCGCCCACTCCGCAACTGCATCCGGGCCGGCGTCACTCACCGGCGCCGGAAGGACAGCAACGCCAAACCCACGGTGTCGGCCTCGTCGTCGCGCTGCACGGCGCGCGCCCGGGCGGCTTCCGCCAGCTGCAGATCACCGAGCAGCGTCAGACCCTGCTCGTGAGCGCGGGCGATCAGCGACCGAAGGTCGGCCACCCGCAGCGCTCCCCTGTCAGCCGGCCCGAGTCGGATCGTGAGCACCACCACCCCACCTCGACGTAGCGCGGTCGCGGCGAACGCGAGGTCGGTATCGACCCTGTCGGCGACACTAGAGTGCGGGTGCAGGCGGGCGACGAGGTCCACCGACCCGGGATCGATGGCATTCCCCACGACTTCCGCGCGGGTCACGTCCAGGTGCAGCGGGGCGAACCCGGCGCGGGCCGCCCATCGGGAAAAGACCGACCGTTCGCCGGCGGTGTCGACCACGACAGCACGCCGCCTGCCATCGTCGATCACCCTCAGCAACGCGGCCAGGCCGCCGAGCGCGGCCCAGGCAGTGGTGTCGTCCAGCGCCCGCGGCAGACCCAGGCTGCGCGAGAATCGCCGCGCCGCCCGAGCATCACGACTGTCGAGCAAAAGCCCGGTGATGCGTACCTCGCTGACGTCCCCCGCGCGCAGGGCTGCGGGTTCACCCGGGTGGGGAAGCCTGGCCGCAGTGCCACGGGCCGCCGCTCGTGCCCGGCCGACAACTCGCTGCACGGTCGGTGAGGTCGCGATCCGCACGGATGCGGTGGTATTGCGAAGCACCCTGATGACTCTAGCCCGCAGGTATGTCAGCCACTGGTATGAGCGCAGGGAGATAGCGCTCCAACAGCGCCCGCTGGTTGGCACCGAGGCGCTGCTCGAGGTGCTCCAGACCGGGCACCTGCACCCGGTAGCAACGAAGCCCGTGCAGCGCCGCAAGATTGAGCAGCGCCGTGCTCGTGCCGCCCAGGATCAGGGCACTGTCGACGATCCGACCGTCCAGCTCGGCGGGCCGGTCACCGGGCAGGGTCTCGAAGTCGTCGTACCGGTCGATGTGCTCGGCGGGATGCGGACGGATGACCAGGCGCAGGCCGAGGGCGGCCGTTCGTTCGTGGATCGCCTCGATGTGCGCGCGGTAGACGTCCTCGGGCAGGGACCCCATCTCGACCCACGGCTGCGTCAGCAGCACTGCCCGATCCGAGCCGTGCTCATCGCCCGCGCTCGTCCGCCACCGGAATTCCCCGGCGATGCGCCGATCCAGCTCCCAGTTACGGGTCTTGTCGTACATCGCGAAACGCTGCGACGTCAGGGTGGCGTCGGCGACCCGTACTGCGGTGGTCCGCACCGAGCACCACGGTTCACGCAGGCCCTGGCGGGTCCACGCGTCATGTCGGGTACGCCAGGTGCCGTAGCTGCCGATCCCCTCGTCGGTCACCACGACCCGGATCCGCGATCGGCCCTGGCGGCGCCGCAGGTCTGTCCACGGTTTGATCCCCGGTGCTCCGACGGCGACGTAGGTCAGCTCGGCGCCGTCCGGAGTCCACTCCTGCATCGAGGACAGCACTCGGACCGACAGGCGGGCGTCGTCGGGCAGGAACTTCGCCACATCATCGGAGCTGACGGTGGCGTTGCCGATGAACCGGCCACCACCGACGTAGTCGACGTCGAGTGAATCGGCGGTGCGCAGCGCATCGCGTAGGTATGCCGACACATGCACCAGGTGGGTGCGACTACGCACACCAGTAACGACGACCCGCATCAGTTCACCCGCATCAGATCACCGGCGGTCGTCCGGACCGGGTCAACAGGCCGACGGTGCGCCACGACATGGGCGCGCGCGCCCCGGCATCGGTGGTCCACCCCTCCCGGAAGCCCGCCAGCCACACCGACCGGACCCGGGCATCAGGGGCCCGCAGCATCATCACGCCCGTCCAGGTGCCCAGATACACCGGCACCAACGGCAGCGGCAGCCGGCGGCGTGCGACCCAGACCCGGTTGCGTGCATTGGTGCGGTAGTAGACGTCGTGGCGGGCTGCATCCGTCGCAGGATGATGGATGGTGACCGACGGGTCGTACTCGATGTCCCAGCCCGCGTCGATCAGCCGCCAGGCCAGATCGATGCCCTCGTGCCCGAAGAAGAACTGACCTGGCCAGCCTCCGACCTGCTCGAAAGCGGACCGCCTGATGACACAGAACGCCTCGGAGAAACACGTCACCGAACCGGGCCGACCGCCGTCGCGTACATCGATGCGCGGGACCCAGCGGCGCGGTGCCGGCCTGCCGTCGGGATCCGCGCCGCGCGCCACCGCGACAGCGCGACGTGGGTGGGATTGCAGCAGCCCGCACAGCCGGGACAGCACGTCGTTCGCGGGCAGGGTGGCGTCGTCGTCGTGGAAGTAGAGGTACTCGCCGCGTGCCTCGCGGACCCCGATGTTGCGGCCCTCGGGCACCCCGGCATTGACCGGCACGTACACACTGCGTACCCAGTCCGGGAGCCCCTGCGGCTGCCAGCCGTTGCCCACCACGACCACATCGAGTTCGACATCCCGTTGGGCGCGCAGGGTCGCGAGCCCCTCGGCGAGTTCGTCAGGGCGATCACCCATGTGCAGGATCACCACGCCGATCGTGGGGTGGGCAGGCATCGCTCTTCAGGTCCTCTTCCGTCGGCGGTCGTCCGCCCTAGGCTACGAGAATGACGAGCTCGGCAACGACTGCGCCCATCCTGCTCGGCGGGGAGATGACCGGGTGGTGCGATGGGATCGACCCGCCATCGGCGCTGACCGCATGGGTGGCCACCGTGTTGTCGCGCAGCAACGGCTCGGTGCTGCTGATCGGTCCTCGCGCGGCCGGTATCGCGCAACACCTCGGTGCTCGCGCGGATGTGCTGGTACGCGGGACGATTGACGCAGACCGACTGCACAGCGAGGGAGTTCGGGTGCAGTGCGGGGGTTTAGACCGGCTGCCGACACGGGCCGGTTACGACACAGTCGTGATGTTGGACGGTCCCGACCGCGTGTTGACCCCCGACTCGCCCGGCCTGGGTCATCTCGATGTTCTCGATCTGGCTGCGACCCATGCCGGTGGCCGGCTCATCGCCTATGTGCCGAACGCGCTGGCCGCCTACCCGCTTCCGCACAGCCGCGCATCCGGCGACCCGTCGTGGTGGGTCGGTTCTGCGGGGTACGACGAGAGGGTCCCGGTGCAGGCAGAGTTGCCCGCACCGCCCGCTCGGGTGGTGTTCGGCGATACCGCTGTCGTCGAATATCAGCGCGTTGCCGACCCGCTCACCACGACCACGATGCGCGCGGCGCTCGTCGCACACCAGGGCTGGCTGGATGCCGTGGATGCGGGTGCCTGCAGTGCCCTGGCGACCGGGTGGGTGCTGGTGCGCGGTACGGCGTTGCCGCAGGATCTGCCGACTGTCTTCGCCACCACACTCCCGGAGCCCTCGGTGACTGCGGGTGACCCACTGGAAGTGCTGCTCACCAGCGCGTTACGGGTAGGCGGGCACGAGCAGATCGGCGCCCTGATCTGCTCCTACGCCGATCTGGTCGCTGCCCTGCCGGCCGATCAACGCGCCCTCGCCGCGCCTCGCAACGTGGTGCGAACAGATGCCGGCGTCCTCGCGCTCCGGATCGAGGTGAGTCGCCCCTCGCAGGACTCGCTCCCGACAGCACCGACGGCGACCGTCGCGACCGCGGCCGTCGCGACCGCGGCCGGCCTCCTGGATCTCGCCGCGCTGGTTGCGGGCACCGCCCACCATCCGTACGCACCCGAGCTGGACACTGCCGGCGTCGCACAGGAGCTGGGAGTCTGGGCAGATCTCCGGCCGGATGCCGCCACATGGCGTCAGGCGCTGCAGCTGCGGCACGCGGTGGCCCTTCCTGCCCGTCGGCTGCCACCATCGGTCGACGCCGAACACGTCTCCCGGGTCACGCAGTTGGAGAGGCTCGCGCAGCTGGAGAGTGCATTACGCAAGCGGCACAGCAAGGTGGTGAGCCTGCAGGCCATGGCCACCCGGCAGGAGCGTCGGATCCGAGCGCTGGAGCACGCCATCAAGACCGAGCACGGCCCGCGCGCCCGGCAGGCGTTGTTCCTGATGACCGCACCCACGTCCCGGCTGGTCGAAGCCGCCCGGAGCAGGATCGGCAACCGGCCCGGTCGGTAAGGTGCATTGATGAGCGAAGCAACGACAACAGCCCTGACTCCCGACGACATCGAACTGCTGCGCAAAGAGTTCCGGTCCCAGTCCACCTACCGGGTCATGCAGAACGCTCTCACCGCGACGGCGCTCAAGGACGTGGCGCTCGACCGCGAGATCGTGACGCGCACCGACACGTCCATGTCCCACCGGTTGGACGACTGGAAGGTCACCAATCAGGAGAAGAGCGGACGGTGTTGGCTGTTCGCCGGTCTCAACCTGCTGCGGGTGGGCGCGGCGCGCCGGATGGGCCTGAAGGACTTCGAATTCTCCCAGAACCACCTGCTGTTCTGGGACAAGTTGGAGCGCTGCAACTACTTCATGGACTCCGTCGTCCGGCTGCGTGACCGCCCCAGCGACGACCGCACCCTCGGTTTCGTCCTCGACGAGGTGATGGGCGACGGCGGCCAGTGGAACATGTTCGTAGCACTGGTCCAGAAGCATGGCCTGGTCCCGAAGCAGGCGATGCCCGAGACGCAGTCGTCAGCACAGACCGCGCCGATGAACGCGGTACTGCAGTCGTTGCTACGCCAGGCTGCGCGTGAGCTGCGGGCCGCCGCGGTGAAGGACGTGGACGGCATCAGAGCGCAGGTGATGTCGACGGCGTACCGGATCCTGGCAATGCATCTGGGCAGCCCGCCGGAGACCGTTGACTGGCAGTGGACCGACAAGGACAAACAGTTCCACCGCGACACCACACAGACCCCGCAGGAGTTCGCCGCCCGGTACGTCGAGCAGGACCTGAGCGACTACGTCTGCCTGGTGGACGACCCCCGGCAGAGCAGCCCGCGCGGGGCCACCTTCACCGTCGACGAGCTCGGCAACGTCGTGGGCGGAGCGCCCGTGACCTACCTCAATGTCGAGCCCGACCTGCTGAAAAGCATTGCCGCGGCGGCGATCAGCGGTGGTGAGCCCGTCTGGTTCGGGTGCGATGTAGGCAAGATGATGGCCGGCGACCTCGGCATCTGGGACGCCGATCTCTACGACTACGACGGTGTCTACGACGCCCAGCTCGGTATGGACAAGGCAGGACGGCTGGAGTTCCACGACACGCTGATGACGCACGCAATGTTGCTGACCGGGGTGGACCTGGACGGGGACACCCCGCGCAAGTGGCGGGTGGAGAACTCCTGGGGCGACAGCAAGGCTGACCAGGGGTTCTACACGATGAACGATTCCTGGTTTGCGCCGTACGTGTTCGAGATCGCGGCGCACAAGGATCGACTGCCCGTCGAACTTCGGGCAGCGCTGGACACCGAGCCGATCGTGCTACCGGCCTGGGACCCGATGGGTGCTCTCGCCAGATAGCGCCGCAGCACCCCGTCAGGTGTGGCCCGGCTACTTCTCGGCACTGGACCTGTCGGCACTGGACTTGTCGGCGATGGCGGACAGCAGGGCGGCGCAGGCACGATCGAGGTACCCGGTCAGGTAGTCGGACGCCCCGAGCCGGTCGCCGGCCTCCAGAAAGGCGCAGACCGCGTCGTTGTCGGCCAGATACGGCAGGTGGAACTCCTGCGATGGGCCCACCTGGTGGAAGACCAGGCGCATCTCGGCCAGGAGCAACGCCATCTGATGGTCGAGGCGTTCGCTACCTGCCAGGGCGACGAGTTCGCGGTGGAAGTGCTGGTTCGCACTGCCCACCCCGTCCCCGTCGTCGACGGCGGCGGCCCGCTGACCCTCGGCCACTGCGGCTCGCAGAGCTGCGGTGGCCGAGGGCGTGGGATCAACAGTGCGCAGCACGGCGGGTTCCAGAATGCGTCGGGCCCGATAGATATCGCGGACCGTCTCGACACCGGGAGTGGCCACGAACACCCCGCGGTGCGCTTCCCGGACCAGCACCCGTTCACCGATGAGCTGTGTCAACGCCTCGCGCACGGTATTGCGAGAGACGGCCAGAGCCGCACAGATCTGCTGCTCGGGCAGCTGCATACCGCAGCGGAGCAGACCCTCGGCAATCTGGTCGCGCAGCACATTGGCGACGCGGTCCGCCGTGCTCTGCACCGCCATACCCGCTCTGGCGTGCACCAACGCATCGAACGGGTCAGCCATATCCCCTGTCGTCTTCACCACCTGACGATCCTAGGTCGATGCGCCACATCGCCGGTTCGGCACGCGATTGCCGAGTTTCATACTGACCCCTTGTGGGATTGTTCAACAATCGCTATCTTTCGTTGTGGCCGTGGTCACACCCGACCGCCGACGAAAGTGAAACTGATGACCGACACGACTCTCGACGAGAAGTCAGCCACTCGAGCATCGAAGGCGAACAGGGGCGCCGTCCTGGGTGCCATGTTCCTGATGGCCACCAGCGCGATCGGGCCGGGTTTCATCACCCAGACCACGACCTTCACCGCGAAACTCGGTGCTGCGTTCGCTTTCGCGGTGCTGGCCTCCACCCTGATCGACGTCGCGGTGCAGTTGAACGTATGGCGCGTCGTGGGGATATCCGGGTTACGGGTCGGTGAGCTCGGCAACTCGGTGCTGCCGGGTCTGGGATGGGCACTGGCGGGCCTGGTCGTGCTGGGCGGGGTGGTGTTCAACATCGGCAATATCGGCGGCGCCGGCCTGGGGACCGCTGCCATGCTCGGTATGAACGTCAAGCTCGGCGGCGTGCTCTCCGCACTGATCGCCATCGGAATCTTCCTGGTCAAGCGGGCCGGCGTCGCCCTGGACCGGATCGTCGTGGTTCTCGGTGGGGCGATGATCCTCCTGACCGGGTACGTCGCGATCGTCTCGCGGCCCCCCGTTCTGTCCGCGCTGCGCAACACCGTCGCACCGAGCACCATCGATCTGGTCGTGATCACCACCCTCATCGGAGGAACCGTCGGCGGCTACATCACCTATGCCGGAGCACACCGCGCGCTGGACTCCGGCCTCGCCGGGCCCGAGCACTCCCGTGACATCGCCCGCAGCTCGGTCATCGGCGTGCTGATCACCGCGGTCATGCGCGCACTGCTCTTCCTCGCAGTGCTCGGTGTGGTCGCCGGCGGGGTGACCCTGTCCAAGGACAATCCCTCGGCCAGTGCATTCCAGGCCGCGGCCGGCGAGGTCGGGCTGCGTACCTTCGGCATCATCCTGTGGGCGGCGAGCCTCACCTCGGTGATCGGCGCGGCCTACACCTCGGTCAGCTTCCTGACCCGCCGGCAGAGTTCGGAGAAGCTACGCAATCTGCTGACCGTGGGCTTCATCGCATTCTGCGCCGTCATCTTCCTGATCATCGGCAGCGCACCGGTAAAACTGCTCATCTTCGCCGGGGCATTCAACGGGCTGATCCTGCCGATCGGGTTCACCCTGGTGCTATGGGTCGCCTGGCGCCGACGGGACCTGCTGCAAGGTTATGCATATCCGCGGTGGTTGCTGATCGTCGGTGTGGTCGCGTGGCTGATCACTCTCTACCTCGGCTACTCCTCCATCACCAGCCTCGGCAAACTCGCATGACCCGCGTGGACCTGAACAGCGATGTCGGCGAGTCCTTCGGTCGGTGGACACTCGGTGATGACGAGGCCGTCCTCGCGCAGGTGAGCAGTGCCAACGTGGCCTGCGGGTTCCATGCCGGGGACCCGACCACGTTGCGGCGGACCTGTCAGTTGGCGGTCGCTGCCGGTGTGGTCGTCGGCGCCCAGGTCGGATACCGGGATCTGGCCGGTTTCGGTCGGCGGTTCCTGGACGTGGCACCACGGGAGCTGACCGACGACGTGCTCTACCAACTGGGCGGGCTGGACGGACTGTGCCGGGCCACGGGCACCCAGGTGCGGTACCTCAAACCGCACGGCGCGCTGTACAACACGATCGTGCACCACGAAGCCCAGGCGCGGGCCGTGATCGATGCAGTCCTGGAGTACGACCCGACGCTGCCGGTGCTCGGTCTGCCCGGTTCGGTGTTCCTGGCTCAGGCGCAGGCTCGAGGCCTGCGCACGATCGCCGAGGCGTTCGCCGACCGCGGGTACACCCCGCAGGCGACCCTGGTGCCGCGTCATGAGCCCGGGGCGTTGTTACATGACCCGGACGAGGTCGCCGCCCGGATGCTGCGCCTGGTGCAGCAGGGGGTCATCACCGCGGTCGACGGGTCGACCGTCAAGGTGCGGGCACAGTCGGTGTGCGTCCACGGGGACTCACCCGGTGCGGTGGACATGGCGCGCGCCGTGCGATCGGCTCTGGTCCGCGAGGGTGTGGAGGTGGGCAGCTTTGCCTGACGTAACGGTTCTGCCTTGCGGCGACGCCGCCCTCCTGCTCGAACTGGCCGATCTGGACGCGGTCTTCGCCGTCGTTGCCGCGATCGAGGCGCAGCGCACCACGTTGCAGCTGTACGACGTCGTACCCGGTGGGCGCACCGTCCTGGTGACGGTCGCGCCCGGTCGATCCCTTGACGTGCTCAGCGCGCGACTGACCGAGCTTGCCGACCAGGCCGCGGACATCCGGCCCGGCAACGACACGGACGAGACCACGATCGAGGTGACGTACGACGGACCCGACCTGCAGGACGTTGCGCAGCTGACCGGGCTCAGCACCGATGAGGTGATCAGCGCGCACACGGCGACCCCCTGGCGGGTCGGATTCGGCGGCTTCGCGCCGGGATTCGCCTACCTCGTCGGCGGTGACCCGCGACTCACAGTGGCTAGACGCGCCGAGTCCCGCACCACCGTTCCCGCCGGATCTGTTGGCCTGGCAGGCGAATTCAGCGGCATCTACCCCCGTTCCTCACCCGGCGGCTGGCAGTTGATCGGGCACACCGACGCACCGTTGTGGGACTTGGAACGCCGACCGCCTGCACTTCTCCAGGTGGGCGCCATGGTCCGATTCGTAGCCCGCCGGTGAACACCCTGACCGTGTTGGCGACCGGTCCGCTGGCCCTGCTGCAGGACCACGGACGGCCGGGTCTGGGTGGCCAGGGTGTCGGGCGCTCAGGCGCGGCGGACCGTGGGTCGCACGACCTCGCGAACCGGTTGGTCGGCAACGCACCCGACGCCGCCAGCATCGAAATCGTCTTCGGCGGGCTCAGCGTGCGCGCTGACCACGACCTGATCGTGGCCCTCACCGGTGCACCCGCCCCCGCAACCTTGGACGGCACCCCCGTCGGTCACAACGCCGTGCTGCGGATGCGCGCCGGGTCGGTCCTCGCCCTCGCCACTCCCCGGACCGGCCTACGCAGCTATCTCGCGGTCCGCGGTGGCATCGCGGTGGCACCGGTACTCGGTTCCCGGGCCACCGACGTCCTGTCCGGCCTCGGGCCACCAGCACTGACAGCGGGAACCGTGCTACCGATCGCAGTGCCCGCACGCGCCCTACCCATCCTGGATCAGGCCGCCGTGTGGTCACCACCGGCCGGCGCCATCGTGCTGCGCGCCCGGCGCGGGCCTCGGGCGAGCCGGGTCGCTGACGACCCGTTCGGCCGCGCGTGGACAGCATCCAGCCGTAGCGACCGGATCGGGATCCGACTGGAGGGCGAGCCGATGCGGTTCGTACCTGACCTGCCCGAGCTACCCAGCGAAGGCGTGGTCCGGGGAGCCCTTCAGGTCCCTCCCTCGGGGGAACCGGTCCTGTTCCTGTCCGACCACCCCGTCACCGGTGGATACCCGGTCATCGCCGTCGTAATATCCACCGACGTCGACCTCGCCGCCCAGGCCCGACCCGGGCAACAAATCGTCTTCCGAGACAAATCGTGACCAGAAGCGTCGGTCACGATCACTTTTTTCGGGTTACGTTCCAGTGTTCGTGGTTTACAAGCCTTGTCCCCCTTCCGATTTGGAGGTTCACAATGTCAGAACATCAGAATCCTGATGAGGCACCGCCGGCCAGGGTCGGCCTGCTGTGGCTGACCGGCGTTTTGCTACTCATCCCCATGCTCGCGCTGATTCCGGTCGGGTGGTACTCCCGGCAGGATCCGAAACTGGGCCCGTTCCCGTTCTTCATCTGGTACCAGCTGCTGTGGGTCCCCCTCACCGCCGGTTTCTGCTGGGCCGCCTACCTCGTGGTCCAAAAGGCCCGACCGTACCGTGCGATCCAGCGCGCCGAGCCGTCCGCATCCACCGAAGGTGACGCATGAATGCCCTGATCCCCCAGGTGGCCAACCCCTCCCGCCCCAACTCCGGCGTGCACGGCGTCGCGCTGACCGTGCTGATCGTGTTGTTCCTGCTGGTCACCGTCATCGGGTTCCTGGCCAGCCGCTGGCGTAAAGCCGACTCACTGGACAGCCTGGACGAGTGGGGTCTGGGCGGGCGATCCTTCGGCACCTGGGTTACCTGGTTCCTGCTCGGCGGCGACCTGTACACCGCCTACACCTTCGTTGCCGTGCCGGCCGCGATGTACGCCCTCGGAGCGGTCTCCGGCTTCTTCGCCGTGCCCTACACGATCGTCGCCTACCCGATCATCTTCTTCTTCATGTCCCGGCTGTGGTCGGTCAGTCACCGACACGGCTACGTCACCGGCGCGGATTTCGTACGCGGGCGCTACGGATCGCGCGGCTTGTCCCTGGCGATTGCCATCACCGGGATCCTGGCCACCCTGCCCTACATCGCGTTGCAACTGGTCGGCATCCAGGCTGTGCTGGAAGTGGCCGGAGTCGGTGGCGGCGGCAACTGGTTCGTCAAGGACATCCCGCTGATCATCGCGTTCGCCGTGCTCGCGGCCTACACCTACACCAGCGGACTGCGCGCACCGGCGATCATCGCCTTCGTCAAGGACGGGTTGATCTACCTGGTCATCATCGTGGCGATCATCTACCTACCGAGCAAGGTCGGTGGCTGGAGCCATATCTTCGATGCCGTCAACGCCAAGAGTGCGGCCGCTCCGGCCGGTAAACCGTTCCCGGCCACCGTGCCCAAACCGGCGCAGTGGACCTACATCACCCTCGCGTTCGGATCGGCGTTGGCGTTGTTCATGTACCCACACTCGATTACCGCGGTGCTGGCGTCCAAGAGTCGCAAGACCATCCGACGTAACGCCGCGATCCTGCCGGCCTACTCGCTCGCGCTGGCACTGTTGGCGCTTCTTGGCTGGGTCGCGATCGCGGCCGGTACCAAACCCCTCGGTTTCGGTAACAAACCCAACGCGCAACTGGTGGTCCCGCAGCTCTTCCTGGACCAGTTCCCCGGTTGGTTCGCAGGAGTCGCGTTCGCTGCCATCGCTATCGGCGCGCTCGTACCCGCAGCCATCATGTCCATCGCCGCGTCCAACACCTTCACCCGCAACATCTACAAGGAGTGGCTGAAGCCCGATGCCACGCCCCAGGAGGAGGCCAAGATCTCCAAGCTGGTCTCCCTGGTCGTGAAGGTATTCGCGGTCGGGTTCGTCCTCGCTCTGGACAAGCAGAACGCGATCAACTTCCAACTGCTCGGCGGCATCTGGATCCTGCAGACCTTCCCCGCCATCGTCGTCGGCCTGTACACCAAGTGGTTGCACCGGTGGGCGCTGTTGATCGGCTGGGCTGTCGCGATGATCTACGGCACCTGGAAGGCATTCGGCATCTCCTCCGCGACGACATCCCACTTCGCCGGATCCTCAGCGATCATCCCCGGCATCAACCAACTGGGTTATATCGGAGCCACCGCGTTGGCGCTGAACTTCATCGTGGCGGTCGTGCTCACCTTCGTCTTCCGTGCAATGAAAACACCGTACGGACACGATGAGACCGCGAAGATCGACTACTTCGCCGACTCCGAGGACCCCAGGGCGGCGGTCTACAACCGCGACCCGCTGGGACAGGACAACTTCTGACCCGAGGATCTTGAGATCAAGGGATCTTGATAAGAGGCAGTTACAGCAGCGCGGTCGGAACTACTCCGGCCGCGTTGCTGTTCGTCAACGATCCGACCGTGCCGCAGGTGACGCGGATGCCACCGGTCGCGTCGTCGGGCACGAGGATCGTACGGAGGGCGACCTGATCCGCCAACGCGGCGGGAGGCATGAGACCGGGCCACGCCAACCAGGACAGCAAAGGAAGATCAAATAGTTTGGCGATCACTTCGGCGCGGGTCCACAGTGTCCAGACCACCACCGGGTCATCGCTGCCGACCCGTCGGGCCAGCCGTGACGACACCCGGGCGTACGCCGGTTCGGCATCGACAGCGTGCGCGGTGCCGGCCTCGTGCGGTGCGGCCCAGACCACGGCGCGACCGTCCGGAAGGTAGGTCCGCACCCCCGCCACTGCACGCGCCTCGGCGGCCGAGGCGATGATCTGCAGGTCGGGTGCCCGCGGATCCGTCGGCGGGATCAGATGCTGCCGCCGCCGTCGATGGTGATGACCTGGCCGTTGATGTTGGTATCGGTGAAGAGCAGCGACCGCACGACGGGTGCGATGTTCTCCGGCTCCACCAACCGGCTCGTCGGGGTGCGGCGGGTGATGGTCGCCAGCTCTTCGCTGCCGAGCACCGAGGACATCTCGGAGGCGAAGAAGCCCGGTGCTACGGAGTTGACCAGGAATCTGCCGTGCATCTCCCGGGCGAGCGTCCGCATCGCTGAGTCCAGGCCGCCCTTGGTGGCGGAGTAGGTGACCAGGCCGGAGTAGCCGCGCTGCGCGCAGACCGACGTGACCATCACGATGCGCCCGCGACCTGCCTTGGCCATCGCATGCCGTAGGAAGGCGCGGGTGACGATCAGCGGAGCGGTCAGGTTGGTGGCGATGATGGCCGCGATGCGCTCGGGTGAGGTATGAACGTGCAGCGAATCCTGACCGATGGCGGCGTTGTTGACCAGCGCATCGATCGGGCCGAGGTGCGCTGCGGCCTCCTTGATGAAGGTCCGCACCGCCGACTCATCGGTGATGTCGACCGAGCCGATATGCACGTCGTCCGGACGTTGCGCAGCCAGCTGCTCCAGCTCCGGCGTCACCGTGCGCGCGAACGTCGCAACCTTGGCGCCCGCGTCGAGGGCATCCATGACGAGGGCCAGACCGAGGCCCCGAGATCCGCCGGATACGAGCACGCAGCGGGCGGCGGGGATGGGTGCAGACATTTCAGACATCGGATTTCAGGGACTCCTTGATGGGGATTTCGGGCAGCAGTTTCAGGCGGCGCGGCACGCTGTAGTCGGGTAGTCGCGCAGTACACCAGGCCGTCAGGTCCGCCTCCGTGCATTCGGTGGCCTCGCTGGACAACACGACCTGGGCGGTGACGACATTGCCCACCAGCGGTGCACGCCGTCCTTTGACCGCCGCCCATACGACACCAGGATGTGCCAACAACACGCCGCGAACCGTTGCGGCAGAAGCCTTCGACCCACCCACATTGATCTCATCCGAGGCGATTCGACCGGTGATCAACACGCGGCCGTCGACGACCTCGGCGTGGTCACCGGTATGGATCTGGGCGTCCATTCCCTCGGCGGCCTTCGCGGAGGCGATGAGCAGCTCGCCGTCACGGATGCGCAACTCGGGGCGCCCCGGAGTCGCGCGTTCCAACCATGCCGAGGGGAAACCCGCCAGACCGTCATGCACCACGATGGCCGCGCCGGCCTCGGACGAGGCGTAGATCCAGGAGATCCGGGCCGCCGGGTAGAACTCGTGCAACTGCGTCAGGATGGCCTGATCGACGGGCTCGCCGCCCAGGGTGATCTGCTCCAACGGCACCTGTGCGAGCGCGTCCGCAGCGCGGAACATCGCCTGCCGCCAGAAGGTGGGGGTGCCGGACGCCGCGGTGACCCCGTGCTCGGCGGCGAGCTGCGGCCAGCTGTCGATCTGATCAGGCTCGACGAACACCACGTCCTGCCCCGGCAGCTGCAAAGACAACGTGACGATCTGCCACCAGGCGTAGGCGCCCGTGGCGTACGGGCACAGCCAGGTCCGACGTGGCTGGGTGCCGCCGATGGTCGTCAACGACTCCAGGGTGTGCCCGACCTGCTTGGGCCGGCCGGTGGATCCGCTGGTGAGTAGCCAGATACGGCCCGGTTCGGGGTCGCGGCGGGTGGTCGCCTCGGTCACCTGCGGCGGATGGACGACCGCCAGCCCGGAGTCGAGGAACTGCTGCTGCTGCTCTTCGCCGATCCGGGACGAGGCGGCGATCAGCGTTTCGCGTCGTGGGTCACGCGCGTGTGCCCAGACCGCACTCAGGGCCTGCGCGTTGTCACTGACCAGGTGGGCCGCCGCAACCGGCCCGGGCGCGGCCGGCAGATCCCGCCAGGTGCCGGTGTAACCGCGAGCGACGACCGTGTTGTCCGCGCCCGCCGGCAGGGCAGGACTCAAGACTGCTGAAGTTGTTCGATGAAGGTCAGGACGTCGGCGATGGTCTGCACGGACCGCAGCCCGGGCGCGTCGAAGTTGAGCTCCTCGTCCAACTCGTCCTCGACACGCAACGCCAGCTCGGAGAAGTCCAGGGAGCGGAAACCGATCGTATCCAGCTGGGTGTCGTCGTCGGCGGGAAGCTCCTTACCCTGCGCGGCGAGGACCTCGCCCATCATGGTGCGGACCTGTTCACGGGGAAGGGTGGTCATGGCGATGTAGTCTAGACATCCGCCAGACACCTATCACTTTCCACCGACCAGCCCTGCCGGAGGCTCGATTGCTGCGCCCTGCCACCGAGGCGGACAAAGAGTCCATTCGCGTCTGGCGAAACCATCCGCAGGTCCGCGAAGTCTCGCTCACCCGCGATGTCATCTCGGTCCAGGAACACCAGCGTTACTGGGACTCCCTCCGGGACAACCCCAGCCGCATCGTGCTGATGTACGACCGCGGCGAGACACCGAGCGGAGTGGTGACGTTCTTCGACGTCGGCCAGGTGGCCACCGAAGACACTGCAGCCGGTACCGAACGTCACGCGATGTGGGGCTACTACCTGGACAACGACGGGCTGCAGGATCGTGGGGAGCTGATCCCCGCGTGGATCAAGATCCAACGAGAGGCCGTGCGGTACGCCTTCGACGAACTGGGGCTGGACCAGTTGGACGGCGAAGTGCTGGACGCCAATGAAGCGGTGCGCAGGATGAACACCCGCAACGGCTTCGAAGAGATTTCAGCGACCGAGCACACCATCGATGGGGAGCAGGTGCTCGTGCACACCATCCGACGCAGGAGGCAACAACGTGACAACTGAGAACCACGTACGAATCGGCGAACACGAGATCGGGCCGGCTTCGCCGCCGTTCATCA
Organism: Actinomycetota bacterium; assembly: GCA_030853805.1. Taxonomy (GTDB): domain Bacteria; phylum Actinomycetota; class Actinomycetes; order Actinomycetales; family Dermatophilaceae; genus Allobranchiibius. The sequence goes on from JALYUK010000028.1 coordinate 15,601, forward strand.
TCGCGGAGATGTCGGGTAATCACGACGGATCGCTGGACAAGGCGCTCGACATCGTGCGGATGGTCGCCGCGTCCGGGGCCCATGCCCTGAAACTGCAGACGTACACGCCCGAGACGATCACCCTCGAATCCGACGCGCCCGACTTCCGGTTGTCGGCAGGGCACGAGCTGTGGGGTGGGCGCACCCTGTGGGACCTCTATGTCGAGGCGCACACCCCGTTCGAGTGGCACGAGCCGATCTTCGCCGAGGCCCGCAAGCACGGACTGACGGTCTTCTCCTCACCGTTCGACCCGACCGCCATCGACCTGTTGGAGTCGCTGGACACCCCGGCGTACAAGATCGCCAGCTCCGAGATCGTGGACCTGCCGCTGATCCGGCTGGCGGCCAGCAAGGGCAAGCCCATCATCATCTCCACCGGTATGGCGTCGGTCGGCGAGATCCATGCGGCCGTGCAGGCAGCCCGCAGCACGGGCAACGAGCAGATCGTCGTGCTGGCGTGTACGGCGAACTACCCTGCCGACCCCAGCGAATCCAACCTGCGGGGTATCCCGGTGATGCGCGACGCCTTCGGCACGCTGATCGGCTACTCCGACCACACCATGGGCATCGGCGCCGCGATCGCCGCGGTGGCGCTCGGTGCGGTGCTCGTGGAGAAGCACGTCACGCTGTCCCGCGAGAGCGGTGGCGTCGACTCGGCGTTCTCCTCAGAGCCCGATGAGCTGGCCGCGTTGGTCAGCCAGACCAAGGTCGCGTGGCAGTGCCTGGGCGAGCCGCGTATCGGCGCCCGCCAGCAGGAGAAGGAAGGACTGCGCTTCCGCCGGTCGCTCTACGTCGTCGCCGACGTCGTGCAGGGCGAGACCGTCACCGCCGCCAACGTACGGTCCATCCGCCCGGCGAACGGCTTGGCGCCCGACGACTTCGCCGCGGTGGTGGGTCGGACCTTCACCCGCGACGTGGCACGTGGCACGGCGCTGTCGCTGGATCTGATCTAGCCGCTCGTGGCCGCTCCACTGCTGTCGGTCGTCGTGCCCTACTACGGCGTGCAGGACTACATCGCGCCGTGCCTGGAATCCATCCGGGTGCAGCGGTTGCAGGACATCGAAGTGATCATGGTCGATGACGGGTCACTGGACGCCAGTGTCGAGGTCGCCCGCGAGTACGCCGAACGTGACGAGCGGTTCCGCATCGTCACCAAGGTCAACGGTGGCCTCGGCCCGGCCCGTAACACCGGCACCGGCGAGGCGACCGGTCAATACCTGACCTTCATCGACAGTGACGACCTGGTGAGCCGCTCCAGTTTCGAGCTGATGGTGGCCTCGCTGGAACGCAGCAGCTCCTCGTTCGCGTTGTGCAACGCGCGACGGTTCAGCCGCACGTCCGGCGTGCGGCAGAGCTGGACGCACAATCAGATCTGCCAAACCACCGTCGCCGGGACCGACATCTTCGAGGCGCCGGCGCTGGTACGCGACCGGATGGTCTGGAACAAGGTCTACCGGCGGACCTTCTGGGACGAGTACGGCTATGAGTTCCCGCCGATCCGGTACGAGGACTATCCGGTGACCCTCGGCGCGCACCTGGACGCCGTCACCGTCGACATCATCTCTGCGCATGGCTATTACTGGCGCGAGCGCGAATCCGGGGACTCCATCACCCAGCAGGTCTTCCGGTACGACAACCTGCTGGACCGCGTCATCTCGGCAGAGATGGTGCTGGATCTGGCCGACCGCAAGGGCACCCCGCAGATCCGGGAGAACCTGCACTGGTATCTCGCGGGGATCGATCTGGCCGCCATGTGTGCGGCGTTCGCGGTCGTGCCCGATGAGGATGTCGAGAACCTGCTCCTGCTGGGCCACAGATTGACCTCCCGGCTGCGCTTCGACGTGTCAGCGCGGCCTCGGATCGACCAGATCCAGTACCACGCACTGCGGGCAGGAGATGTGCCGTTACTGCGCGAACTCGCCCGGTTCCGCGACGGCGGCAGCCTCACCGGTGGCGTCGCGTTGCATCGGTCGCTACGACGTCCGTGGCGCTACGACGCGGCGTACCCGGGCAAAGGTCGCTCCACCGCTCCTGACCGCGCCTTCTCCTATCCGCTGACGGCCCTCAAACTCTCCAGCGCGGTCACGCAGCTGCGCTGGGACGGCGACGATCTGGTGATCCAGGGCCGCGTGGAGCTGGCGCATTTCGAGCCTGCCGACGACTACGAACTGAAGATCAGCGCCGTGTGCGGCATCTCGCGGTCCCCGCTGGCGGTGACCCGTCGCCGTACCCGCGACCTGCGCGGTGGCATCGGCAACGTCGGATTCGAGACCCGGGTCAACGTCTCGGCGCTTGCGCGGCGCTCGGACATGGTGTGGCCGCTGCGTTTCGAGGTCGAGCTGACCAATGGCGGTATCCGTCGTGTCGGCCCGCTCACCGGTTTGTTCGACGGCAGCCCCCGGTATCCGCCATCCCACCCGCTGGGCGCTGATGCGCTGTTACAGCCCGCCTCGTCGCAAGGCGGGATGCTTGCGGTGTTCCGCGTGTACGCGCCGACGACGGTGTCGCAGGTGGTTGCCGATGGCAACGATCTGGTCGTCCGGGGCACCATCCCCGAGCGGTGCAACGAGGCATCCCTGCAGGTCGGCCGGGCCCGTCCGCTGCTGCCGGTGTCCTTTCCGGTGACATTGGAACCGCAACGGGGCACCACCAGCTTCGAGGTCCGCGTCCCTGCTGTGCAGGTCCTGGACGGCGACCACGCCGACGACCCGTTCACGCTGGCCTCGGTGCGGTCGGTCGAGCTGATCACCGACATCGGTCCGCTGCCGCTGTCGTGGCCGCACTACCTGCGCGATATCGAGGTCGCGGTGGCCGGTGAGGTCGTCACCCTCACCCGCACCCCGTTCGGACTGATGCGTCTGACACACGGTCCGGCACGTCCCTCGGCCTACCTGCTCGCTGCGAACTCACACGGGACCGACGAGATGGTGGTCGCACGCGGCGTGGTGTGGCCTGGGGTGCCCGTCACCGGAATGGCGTGGCGCCGGTACCTACCCGGCAGCGACGACTTTGTCGAGATCGGTTGCGACTACGACGCCGTCAGCGGCGAATTCACCGCCACCGCCGATCAGGCCCGCCTCATCCCCGCTGTCGACGAACCGGTGACGCCCGGAGCGCCGGCTGCGGACTGGACACTTTTCGCGCACATCGACAGCGGTGACTTCCCGGTCCTCTGCCAACCGGGTGCGGCTACGGGACTGCCGCATGAAATACCCGTATCGGGACGGATGCTCTTCCTGACCACCGTGGCCGACACCCTCCGCGCGCAGGTGCGCTGATGTACGTCGACAACCACCGTCTGGGCCAGTCCCAGATCTTCGCGGTCTACGCCGATCCCACGCACGCTGCCATTGACCCGTGGAGCCCGCCCAGCATCCGGGGCCGGCTCCAGTCGCACTGGGATCTGGTTTCCCGGCCGGACCCGGTCATCGACCTGTTCCCGTACTTCGCCTGGAGCGACGCGGCCCGACAGCGCCGTATCGCCCGGGGGGCCGGCGCAGGCTTCGTCCTCGGGGCCGCCTGGGCCTATCTGCTGAGAACCGATCGGGACGGGTACCGATCCGAGGCAGAGCTGGAAGAGCGAGCCGAGGAACCACCACCACCGCTCGTCACACCCGCCGGGACGCTGTTCCTGCCTCGGCACGGCCTGCAGGGTCTGCACCTCGCGCGGCGTCTCGCCGACCATCTGCAACGCACCGTCGGCGCGGCCACCGTGGCGCTGTACCCGGCCGATCTCGCAGTCCCGGACATCGAACGCGCCTACCGCGAACTCGGGCACGCCGTGGTGGCCCTCACCGGAGTCGAGGACGAACCCGGCAGTGACGCGCCGCGCCCGCTGATACAGCTACGCGACCTGTTCCAGGCACACACCGCCGTGAGTTCCAACGTGCCGCGCGTCGAACTGCTCTACGCCGCCTGCTCCGGACAACAGGTCACCATCACCGGGCCGATCGTCGCGGAGCTGGACCCGGTACGACGCCAACTTGCCCGACAACTGGGCGAATTCGATGCCTCGGACTGGCGTACCTACGCCGACCGCGAACTGGGCACCTCCCGCGTCGTGCCGCCCCACGAACTCCGCGTACTCCTGGATTGGACCCACGATGCCTGACCCCACCTCCCTGCGGGTGCTGCCCGGCGCCCATCGCGCGTGCTGCGAGCCGGCCGCGGTCGCCGGCCCGGTCCTGAGCGCCCTACTGGCCGATGTGGTGCCGAAATCGGACTCCCTGCTCGTCCTGGGCCCGGTCGCAGCAGAGACCCTGCAGATCCTGCAGGGGCGTGCCCGCACCTGCACCGTGCTCCTGCGATCGCATGCGGATGCCCAGCAGCTCACCGAGAATGCGACGGCGACACCCACGTTGCACGTCTTCGCCGGATCCCTCGCCGCGTTCGCCGCGCAGGACTTGCCGCTCTTCGACACCATCGTGGCAGTCGACGGGTTGGAGCGCACCGCCGAACTGGGCGCAGAGCCGGTGACTTGGTCCGACGCATTCGCCTGCGTCACGGCTCGGTTGGCACCCGGCGGAACGCTCGTGCTCGGGGTGGCGAATCCGGCCCGGCTCGACACGCTGGTGACCGTACCCGCGGCCGCTGATCGCACGGCGGGCATTTCCGGCGACAGCACCGCACCGACGTCCCTGCAGGCCCTGCACGCCGCGTTCACCGACCAGGGCTTCGTCGTACCCGCGGTGCACTGCGGTTTCGGCCGCGCTGATGATCTGCAGACGCTGTTGAGTGCAGACGCGCTCGGTGACAGCGGCCCCGGCACGGCGTTGACGGCCCTCGCGCAGCGTGCGATCGAGCGTGACTGCGCGGACCGGCCCAGGGTCCTGGCGCCGGCAACCCTGGTTCGGCGACTCTCACTCGCGGGGTCGCTGCCCGCAGCTGCCAGCAGGTGGCTAACGGTCGTGGGTGGTCGGGGCAGGTCGGCGTACCTGCAGGATGGTGCGGACGTCCTCTGGCTGGACCGCGCCGGATCGCACCTGATCACCGGCGGAGGGACCCGGGCCGTTCCCGCTGCCGTACCGACCTCGACAAGTGTTGAACACCTTCTGCTGCAACAGATCGGCACGGCTCAGACGGAGCAGTTCCGTGAGATCGCCGCCGGCCTGGGGGTATGGATACGCGAGTCGGTGGCTTCATTCACCGGTGACACGATTGCCTTCGAGGATGTCTACACCGACGCGGGCACCTTCGTGCGCGGACTCGGGCTCGATCAGGACAGCCACCATTCCTCGTCCACCTCGTCCAATTCTTCGACGGAGTTGCTGACGCGTGCCTGGCGGCACTTCGCGGTCCGCCTGGCCGACTCCGAATACCTCAACCCCTGGCCCGACACGCTGTCCACCGGGCAGCTGGTGTCGATGTGGTTGGAAATGTCCGGGGTTCCAGAGGGCGCGTCGGATGCCGTGGGCGACACCGACGACGTGGACGACGACGCAACCGCCGTGTCGGCACCCGTCGAGGACCTGCGGTCACGCGCCGAGCACACGGAGCAGGCGCTGGAACGCGCCGAGACGTTGCGCGCCGAGATGGACGTCATGGCGCAACTGCTCGCCGACCGGGACACGTCCCTGCAACTTCGCGAGGCACGCATCCGCCGCTTACGCGTCCAGGTGGTGCAGCAGAACGCCCTCCGCGAGGAAGCTGTAGCAAAGGGTGCTGCCCTGAGCGCCGGGTCGACCTACCGGCTCGCCCGCCGGATCGACCAGCTGCGCGATGCCCGCGATCCGAAGAAGGTGGCCCGCGCCGCCCTGAAACGCGCGGACGGTGCGATCCGCGCCTACCGCAGAATGCGCTGACCGCGTCAGGGACGCAGGTTCCCACCGAGCTTGCGGATCGGGTTGATCAACGCTGCGCCGGTCCGGTAGGTGATCGAGCGGCGTAGGTCTTCGGCCGACGCCTGCAGGATGCTCTGCTGCTTGAGGGCGAGTTTGAGTTCGGCTGCATGCCGCTCGGCACGCACGCGCATCTCGCGCTCGCGGATGTTCAGCCGCTCCTCGAACCACCGCGACCGGGCGGACAGCGCCGCGTTGGTCTCAGTGAGTCGCTCGATCACCGCGAGTAGACCCGGCACGTCGTGGGCCGGCAGCTGCGCCGATATATCCTCGCCGGCGGGCAGTAGATCCTGCGGGGCATCGCGGCCGGGTAACCCGACCATCGCGCCGAGGGTCGCCAGCATCGTCGCGTCGTCGGTTGCAACGGGCCAGGGATGGCGTGCACCACGGGCTCGGATGACGAGCACCAAATCGGCCAACGCCGACCAGGTGGCCGTGTCGACCTCAACGGCGCGATCACCGGGAGCCAAGGCCGTGAAATTCGCCGAACCCGGCGAATCCAACAGCACATTGTCCAATCTCGTGTCCGCGTAGGCCGCAGGCAGGGTGCCGTCCTGCTCTGTTGTGGCCACCAGCCAACTGCGGTAGCGCCCCAACAGTTCGCGCAGGCCCGGCAGATCCTGGGCCGCGCAGGCATCCAGCGCCAGGCCGGACAGCAACCGGGCATCATCGGAGATCGACAGTTCGGTGTCGGGCGCGCCGGGCACGCGACGTACGATCCGTTCGCCCGTCTCGACGTAGGTCGCCGCGCGGTCCACCAGGTCGTCGGCGATGATCGTGGTGGCCGCCAGACCAGGCACCGGGGCAGACCCGGTGATCAGCAGCCATCCAGAGCACAGCTGGGCCAACCGCCCCGACAGCACGGCCGCCCGGGTCACCCGCGAGGGATCGGCACCGACCCGGCGGTAGGCGGGCGACCCGAGCGTCAACGCGCCGAGCAACGTGGTCATCGGCGCCGATGCGTCATCGAATTCGCTGATCAGGACGGTCTGTTCCTGCCACGTCGGCAGCGCTCCCAGAATCTGCGTGTGCCCTGCCGATGCCGCTACCTCCGCGAGCGCTCGGGAGGAACGAGGCCTGGTGTCATCGAACGTCGCGGTCACCGACCAGTCCTCGTCGCGATCGCTGGTGTACCGCGAGTGCAGACTGGTCAGCTGCGCCAGGCCCAGTTCGTTCTCGACCGCCAACAGCAGCGTGCCGCCGGGCGCGAGCAGCGCCTGGGTAGCGGCGTACATCGCTGCCCAGGTCGTCGGCTCACTCTCCGAGGACCACACCCGGGTCAGATCGTCCAGGGCCACGACGACGTCGTAGGGCTCAGGCTGCTCAGCGAGCGTCGCGGCATCGGCGCAGATGACGTCGACATGCTCGCGGTCGGCCAGCGCGTTCCCGATCGTCACCGCATCCGGGATCGAACGAATGATCACCGTGAGCGCGCTGACCTGGTCGGCCAACCCGACGATCAGGTCCAGACAATGCGGTCCGAGCACCACCACACGGTGTTCGGGGCGCGCCACCTGCGCCAGGACGGCGCGGTGGGCTGCGCTGGAACCGGCCGGGGAGTGCTCCAGGTCCGACCAGTTCTGCGCCGCCCCCGGGCCCAACAGGACGTTGCCCGGTCGGCTGGACCGGTGTGCGCCGCCCGCGGGAGTCGCCGTATTGGTCATGTCAGCCGTATTCGTCATCCGGTGTGCCTTTCGTTCTCGATGGCCTGCTGCAGTTCCCACTCGTCCTGCCATCCGAAGATCTCCCGTAGCTCCTGCGGGGACATCATCGCGTCGCGACCCAGCTCGCGATCGGCAAGATGCTGCGCCACTGCCCGATCGGTGTGCTTGCCGTGCAGCTGCGCGAAGGTCCATTCCAGCAACTGCTCGCCGTTGAAGCCGTCCTTGACACCGATGAACTCCATCGGGTCGCCATAGACGGCGGGTTCCAGACCGAGGGCAGCACCGTAGAACGTCGCCGTCGAGAGCCTGTTGGACGCGACCCGGGTGTGGCGGCGTAGCTCGGTCAGCTGCCGACGCAGGAAGTCATGATTGCCGCCGGTCCAGAAGGTGCCCCGCTTGCCGTGGCAGATCACCCGGAAGCCGGCGTCCTCGTATTTGGCTCGGATGGCCGGCTGCTCGTATTCGACGTAGTAGAGGCACATCGTGACGGGCCCGGTCTCGGTCTCCTTGATCTCGGCGATCAGCCGGTCGTGGTCACCGCTGACCTCCTCGTAATCCGCTGTGCCGTGGAAGGGATACCAGATGGTCCCCTCCGGCGCGGGAGCATCCGGTTCGGGGGTCAGCAAGGTGTCCAGGTAGAGCAGGGGGGCTCCCGTCACGACGTAGTCGCGCCACCCGATCGCCTGACCGCGGCGGCGGCAGACGTCGGACCAGACGAACCGGGGGAAGCCTTTCGGCGGGTTGTGGCCGTGCCCGAAGCCGTGCACAAAGGTCCACCCGTGCTGCAGGATGCCGTTGATACGAGGCGGGTTCGCGGCGTCGAGGCCGCAGTACTCCGCGAAGATGTGAGCGTGGCCGTACCAGTGGTTGCTGGAATCCATGTCAGCGCAACTTATCCCACGAGAGCACATGTTCGAGCACGCCCGGCGCCAGCGTGGCGTCGATGCCGAGCTCGGTCCGCGCGACCTCCTGCGCAATGGCGTCCGGTACACGAGTCTGATGCAGGTCGGGGAACATCCGTTGCTGACGCGCCATCCCACCGAGCACCGCGTGGTCGCCCTGCAGCACCATCGGATCGCCGTAGACCCCGATAGAGGCACCGACGGATGCGCCGTACAACAGCGCCGACCCCATCCGGTTGCTGACCACCCGCCGGTGCGCGCGAAGTTCGAGCAGTTGCCGGTCCAGGAAGTCGGTGTCACCGCCCGTGTACATATGACCTCGGCGGCCGTGGGTGATCACCCGGAACCCTGCGTCTTCGTACACCCGCCGCACCGCCGCCTGCTCGTAGTCGTTCCAGTACAGGCAGAGCGTGATGGGCACATCACCCTCGGTCGAGCGCACCTGCGCCGCGTACGCCGCATGGTCACCGACGATCTGCTGACCCTCCCACCCGTGGAAGGGATAGACGATGGTGCCGCGCGCATCGGGGTTCGACGTGGTTGAGGGATCCAGCATCAGCAGGTAGGCCCAGGGCGACCCGATGACTCGGTATTCTCCGCCGCTCAGCGACCGTCCGCGGCGGGCCACCGCCTGCGACCAGACCAGCCGCGGATAACCGGCGATGAAGTCGTGACCGACGGCGAAACCGTCATGGGTGTTCCAGCCGTGCTGCAGGTATCCCCAGATGGTGGGGGGCGCAGCTGACTCGGGCAGCCCGCAGTACCTGGCCAGGATGTTCGCGTGCCCGTAGAAAACGTTCGCGTGGTGCATGCCGCGTTACGCGCCGACGAACGCGCGCACCAGTTCGATGACACGGTCGATATCGTCCTCGCGCAGGTCCGGGAACATCGGCAGGCTGATCTCCTGCTCGTAGTACGTCTCGGCGACCGGGCACATTCCGCGCCGGTATCCGCGGTCCTCGTAGAAGGGCTGCCAGTGCACGGGAATGTAGTTGACCTGCACCAGGATCCCGTTGGCGCGCAGGTGGTCGAACAGCTCGCGGCGCCGACCGTCCCTGATCCGCAACGGGTAGAGGTGCCACATCGGGTCGGCGCCGGCCCGGTGGCCAGGCAGTCGCAGCACGTCGACGTCGGCGAATCCGGCGTTGTATCGGTCGGCGATCTGCTGACGGCGCGCCTTGAACTGCCCGAGTCGTTTCAGCTGGTTGGAACCCAGGGCCGCGAGAACGTCGGGAAGTCGGTAGTTCAGACCGAGCTGCGGCATCTCGTAGTACCAACCGCCCGGGGACGAGTGGCGCAGGGACGCCTCGTCGCGGACCATCCCGATGCCCTTGAAACACCGTGCCCGTTCCACGATGTCCGCGTCGAGGCCGACCACCGCGCCGCCTTCGGCCGTCGTGAGGTTCTTGGTCGGGAAGAAGGAGAAAGTCGTCACGTCGGCCATCGAGCCGACGGGCACCCCGTGCAGCGACCCGCCGATGCTGTGCGCGGCGTCCTGCAGCAGCAGGGCGCCCGCGTCGTGGGCGACCTGCGACAGGGCCGGTGCGTCAATCGGGTGACCGCCGAAGTCGACACCGGCGATCACTTTCGTGCGGTCGGTGACGGCAGCCTCGGCGGCCGCCGGGTCCAGGTTGCCGGTGTCTTCGGATACATCCGCGAACACCACGTCGGCGCCCTGCCAACTCGCGCAGGTCGCGGTCGCCAGGAAGGTCAGCGGCGTGGTGATGACCTGGTCACCGGGGCCGATGCCCAGACCCGCGTAGGCCGTGTGCAGCGCAGCAGTCCCGGAGCTGACGGCGACGGCCGTCTGGGACACCCCGGCAAGGTCTGCAATGTCCCGCTCGAAGGCGCTGACAGCTGGACCGGTGGTCAGCCAGTCGCCGCGCAGTACCGCCGCGACAGCCTCGATGTCGGACTCGTCGATCGACTGACGGCCATACGGAACGGGCACTAGATGCCTGTCTCGAGCACCTTGCGGATGTCCTCGGCGGAATACCACAGGTCGTTCTTGTCCGAGGAGCAGTGGAAGCCCTCCGGCACCGCCTCGCCGTCGGTGATCGGCCGGTAGCCCCAGGTGCCCAGCTCCGGCTCCAACACGAAGTACTTGCCGCCCATCACGATGACTGCGCGCCGGCCCTCCTCCGGGCTGATCATCTCTTCGTGCAGCTTCTCCCCCGGCCGCAGGCCGATGTCGTGCATCTTCGCGCCGGGCGCTACTGCCTGCGCCAGGTCGGTGACCATGTGCGAGGGAATGTGCGGCACGACCAGCTCGCCGCCCTGCATCATGTCGAAGGTGTCCATCACCATCTGGACCGCGTCCGGCAGGGTGATCAGGAAGCGCGTGCAGCGCAGGTCGGTGATCGGCAGCGATTCGCCCGCAGCGTGCAACGCGCGGAACTTCGGGATGATGGAACCGCGCGACCCGGTGACATTGCCGTACCGGACGACCGCGAACCGGGTGGGGTAGGCCGCTGCGTAGTGGTTGCCGAGAATGAAGAGCTTGTCGGCGGTCAACTTGGTGGCGCCGTAGAGGTTGATCGGGCTGGAGGCCTTGTCGGTGGACAGCGCCACGACCTTCTGTACGCCGGAGTCAATGGCGGCCTCGACGACGTTCTGGCTACCCATCACGTTGGTCTTGACGAATTCGAACGGGTTGTACTCCCCCGTATCGACCTGCTTGAGCGCCGCTGCGTGGACCACGTAGTCGACCTGGTGCATCGCGCGCTTGAGGCGGGGCAGATCGCGCACGTCGCCGATGAACCACCGCAGCCGGGGGTCGTCACCGAACAATTGGCGCGCTTCCCACTGCTTGAGCTCGTCGCGGGAATAGATCACCACACGCTTGGGTCCGACGTCGGCCAGGAGTCGGGTGATGAAGGCTTTACCGAACGATCCGGTACCACCGGTGACGAGGATGGACGAACCTTCAAGAATGCTCACGCTGAGGACTCCCACTGCAGTGACCGAGCCGGTCAAGGGTTGACGAAACTACCGGGCCGCGACACCCGCTGACCAGCGACGAGGCTAGCATTCCGACGCTGGTGACACCGACGATGAACGGGGAGTGGCGCGGATCATGGCGGTAGACAGGGTTCGCCGGGTGGCGTTGCGGTGCGACGGCGGACCCACCATGGGCGTCGGGCACGTCATGCGGTGCGTGGCGCTCGGCGAGGAACTGTCGGCGCGCGGTCACGAGGTGCTGTTGTGGGGGGATCTGGGCGGCATCGGCTGGTTGCACGAGCTGATCACCCAGCACGGGTATCCGGTGCATGCGGCTCCGACGGACCCGCAGGACTGCGCGAGCTCTGCTGCGGACCTGCAGCTGGACGCGGTCGTGCTCGACGGCTACCACCTGCACCCTGGCATCGGTGGTGCGCTCGCTGCGGACTCGCGCAGGGTACTGACCCTCGTCGACTACGGCTTCGGGGTAGCGCAATATGCCGATGTGTACGTCGATCAGAATCTCGGCGCCCGTCGGCATCCCGACCTACCCGCAGACTCGATCGATCTGAGCGGAATCGACTACGCGCTCTTTCGCGACAGCGTCCGCGAACGGCGCCGTTCGTTGCCCCACCATTCGCCACCGCGCCACTTCGCCGAGGACGGAACCGGTCCAGCAGTCACCCGCGTGGTCGCCGTCTTCGGTGGGACCGACGCGTACGGCGCCGCGCCCGTGGTGCTCCCCGCCCTGCTCGCGGTCGGGGAACCGGTGGATGTGACGGCCGTCGCCACCGACGAGCAGCACATCGCAGCGCTGCGGGCATTGCCGTTGGGGCCGGGCCAGTCGCTTCGCATCCACCCGCCGCAGCCCGATTTCGGTGCTCTCGTCCAGGATGCCGACCTGGTGCTGAGCGCATCCGGGACCTCGGTGTGGGAGCTGCTGTGTATGGGCATCCCGACCGCGGTCATCTGCGTCGTGGACAACCAGGAGGAGGGCTACCGCCAGGGCCTGGAGCACGCTGTGGTGACCGGCCTGGGGCACCTGGGCCATTTCGACAGCGCAGTCGCGAGCGCCGCACTGGCCCCCTTGGTGACCGACGCGTCGGTACGAGCCGCCTTCGCCGGCCGCGGTGAGGTGCTCATCGATGGTCGCGGTCGTGGGCGGGTCGTGGACGCGTTCCTGCGCGGACCGACGAACGACTAGCCTTCCGGGCAAGCCCGTACCCGCCGTATCGGAAAGGCCCACCCCCCGTGACCCGCACCCGAGTGGTCGTCCAATCGCGTCTGAATTCTTCCCGTCTGCCCGGCAAGGCCCTGATGACGATCGCCGGTCTTCCGCTGATCGAGTTGGTTGCCCGCCGTGCGGCCCGCAGCGGCCACGAGGTGGTGGTGGCCACCAGCGACGAGCACTACGACACCCGGATCGCGGAGCACCTGACGTCGGTCGGCATCTCGGTGATGCGCGGCGAGCTCGACGACGTGCTGGGTCGGTTCGTGCATGCGACAGCCGATCTTGCGCCGGATGACCGGGTCGTGCGGCTGACCGGTGACAACCCGGTCATGGACGCGGATGTCATCGACGAGTTGCTCGCCGCGATGGACCGGTCGGGGCACGACTACGGCCGCGTCGATGTCGATGTCGTGCCGGAGGGGCTGGGCGCCGAGGGTTTCTGGGTGCGCGACCTGCGCATGGCCGCCGCATCGACCACCGATCCGTACGACCGCGAACACGTCACCCCATGGCTACGTCGGCACCTGGGCGAGCTGCTCTTCGCGCCGGCTGACAATCCCGGGGAGCCGAAGAGGTTCCGCTGCACTGTGGACACGCTGGACGACTTCGACCGTGCCAGCAGACTCTTCGCGCAGGTCGGTGATCCGGTCGCCGCGCCGTGGACCGACGTGATGGACGTGCTCGCCCGGGAGGTCCGCGATGCCGGATGCAGTGTCCCGGAACGCTCTTCAGCTCTGGGTCTGAGCTCGATCGTCTTCGGCGGTAGCCGGCTGGCCGAGCCCGCCGCCCCGGTCACCAGGGCGATGCTCGCCGATGCAGTCGCTCGCGGCGTCACCCACGTGGAGGTGGGCCGCGCCGACGGTGAGGCGGAGGCGGTGTTGCGGGCCTGCGCCGATCCGCAGCTCGTGCAACGGATGAAGGTGCTCAGCAGGTTGGCCCCGCTGGCCGGCGGCGGTGCGCCGAAAGCGGAAGCAGCCCTGGAACGCTCCTTCGCAACGATCGGACGCCGTTCCGCCACGGCGGTTCTCGTGGACGCGTTGGTCGATGCAGGACCGGCGGTCTGGGCCCGCCTGCGGCGCTACCGCGACGAGGGGACGGTAGCCGCGATCGGTGTTGCCGCCCGCTCCGCGCAGGAGGCCCAGCAGGCGCTTGCGCTGCATGGCATCGGCATCATCGAACTCCCGGTCAATCCCTGCTCCCCGCTTCCCGCCGAGCTCGCGTCAGCAGCCCGGGCAGGCGGCGTGGAGCTGGTCGCCCGCAGCGTCTACGGCGGCGGCCGGCTGACGGCCGACCCGCGACTGGGCAACCTCGCCAAGGAGTTGGGCCGCGACGGGAGCGACGATCTGCTGCTCGCGTACGCCCTCGGGCACCCCGAAATCGCAGCAGTTGCGATCGGCTCGCTGAACCGCGCGCAGCTGGCCCGCAACCTCGACCTTTCCTCGCTGACGCCCCTCACCCGAGAACAGATCCACCATGTTTCACAGGAGATGAATGAGTCGTGACCCCCGCTGACGTTCTGGCCGGACTGCTGAAGTCGGACCCCACCTCACCGCGCATCACCTGCTACGACGATGCCACCGGCGAACGTATCGAGCTGTCCGGGAAGGTGTTGGCCAACTGGGTCGCCAAGGCCGCAAACCTCCTGCAGGACGAGCTGGACGCCGCGCCGGGCACCGTGGTGTCGCTGCGGTTGCCGCCGGACCACTGGCGTACCTACTACTGGGCCTTCGCGGCGTGGTGCGTCGGCGCCACCGTGGTCACGACGGGCCCACCGTGCGATATCGCCATCAGCACCACGGGAGCCGACGGTGCAGAGCAGCAGATCATCGTCACGCTCGCCGCGCTGGCACGTGTCACCACCGTCGATCTACCGGCCGGCGGAGTCGACGAAGCCCGCGAGCTCGCCACCTACGGTGACGCTTTCGCCCCTTACCTGGTCCCTGCCTCGACCGACGCAGCGTTGGACGAGGTGTCCTACGCGGATCTCGTCGAGACAGGCCGTGGAGCGCTGCACCGCCGGGTACGGGTGGAGGGGGATCTGCAGGCCGCGCTGCGTGAGGCGTTGGCCGTGTGGGCCGACGACGGGTCGGTGTTGCTCCTGCGCAATGTGCAGGAGGCGGACGTCGAACACCGGTTGGCCACCGAGGGAGCAACGTCATGACCCTCTCGTTGCCCACCACCCGCACCCCCGATCCCTCGCTGGCGCCGACGCTGAGATGGGGCATCGCGGCCACCGGCGGCATCGCGGCGTCGATGGTCGACGCCCTGCACAAACACACCCGGCAGGACGTCGTGGCGGTCAGTTCCCGATCCCAGGCGCGCGCGGACCGCTTCGCGGCGACCTGGTCGGTCCCGCACGCCTATGAGGGCCTGGACACGATGCTGGCCGACGACGGCATCGACATCGTCTACGTCGCGTCGCCGCACTCCGGGCACCACCGCGACGCGCTGGCCGCCCTGCGGGCCGGCAAACACGTGCTGGTCGAGAAGGCCTTCACCCAGAACAGCGCGCAGGCACGCGAGGTGCTCGACACCGCCGCAGCTGCGGGCCTGGTCGCCATGGAGGCGATGTGGACCCGCTTCCTACCCGGCACGGACATCGTCCGCCAACTTCTGAGCAGCGGTGCGCTCGGTGAGATCACCACCGTCCTCGCCGACCACGGGCAGTGGTTCGCGCCGGACCCGCAGCACCGGTTGTTCGCACCCTCGCTGGCCGGCGGCGCGCTGCTGGATCTGGGGATCTACCCGCTGTCCTTCGCAGATTTCGCGCTGCCCGGTAACGAACGATCGCTGACGGCGATCGGCGACCTCACCGATACCGGCGTGGATCGGCAGGTCAGCATGACCGTGCGCAGCGGGTCTGCCTACGCGGCGCTCAGCACGACGCTGGCCGCGCGTACCCCCACCACCGCCTCCATCAACGGCAGTGCCGCGCGGGTGGAGCTGGCCGGAGATTTCTACGCACCCACGACGCTCACGCTCGTCACCCGCGACGGCGAGCGGGCCGGCCATGACGGCGGGCCGATCCGCGGACACGAGGCGCTGGCCTACGAGGCCGTCCATCTCGCACAGCTGGTGGCGGACGGTGCGCCGCACTCACCGCTGCTGCCGCCCGAGACGACGCTGCGGGTGATGTCCATGCTCGACCTGGCCCGCGCCCAGGTCGGCGTACGTTACCCGGGGGAAGCTGGCGGGTTGGACGGGTAGGGTCGAAATCATGGACAAGGTCGTTCCCTCGGCCGCTCTGGCCGTCTCCCAGGTGGTAAGCGGATCCTCGCTCGCCGTCGGCGGATTCGGGCTGTGCGGCGTTCCCAGCGTGCTCATCGCAGAGTTACTGGCCAAGGGGGTGAGTGATCTGTCGGTGGTCTCCAACAACTGCGGGGTCGATGACTGGGGTCTCGGAATCCTGCTGCGGGAGAAACGGATCTCCCGGATGACGGCGTCGTACGTCGGGGAGAACAAAGAGTTCGCGCGCCAGTACCTGCAGGGCGAACTGGAGGTCGAGCTCACCCCGCAGGGCACCCTCGCGGAGAAGCTGCGAGCGGGCGGCGCCGGCATCCCCGCGTTCTACACCGCCACCGGGGTGGGCACCCAGGTCGCTGAGGGCGGCATGCCGTGGCGCTACGCACCGGACGGAAGTATCGCCATCGCGTCGCCACCGAAGGAGACCCGCGAGTTCGAGGTCGACGGCGCGCGCCGGACCTTCGTGCTGGAGGAGGCGATCACCACCGATGTGGCGCTGGTCCGGGCCCGCCGCGGCGACCGGCACGGAAATCTGGTCTTCCACGAGACCGCCCGCAATTTCAACCCCCTCGCCGCAATGGCGGGTCGCTACACGATCGCTGAGGTCGAGGAGCTGGTGGAACCCGGTGAGATTGCACCGGATGACGTGCATCTGCCGGGGATCTACGTGCACTGCGTGCTCGCGCTGACGGCTCAGCAGGTCGACGACAAGCGGATCGAGAAACGCACCGTTCAGGCATCCGCACCCGCACAGGAAGATCACTGATGGCACTCACCCGCGACGAAATGGCCGCCCGTGCGGCGCGCGAACTGCATGACGGCGACTACGTCAACCTCGGTATCGGTCTGCCGACCCTGGTACCCAACTTCGTGGACGAGTCCACCGAGTTGGTCCTGCAGTCCGAGAACGGCGTGCTGGGCGTCGGCGCCTACCCCCAGGCCGGCAGCGAAGACCCGGACCTGATCAACGCCGGCAAGGAGACCATCACCCTGCGTCGTGGCGCGTCGATCTTCGACTCAGCGCTCAGTTTCGGGATGATCCGCGGCGGAAAGGTGGATGCCGCGATCCTGGGCGCCATGCAGGTCTCGGCGGGCGGTGACATCGCCAACTGGATGATCCCCGGCAAGATGATCAAAGGCATGGGCGGCGCCATGGACCTGGTGCACGGCGCCAAAAAAGTCATCGTGCTCATGGAGCACGTCGCGCGCGACGGCTCGGCCAAGATCGTGCCCGAATGCACCTTGCCGCTGACCGGGAAAGGCGTCGTCCAACGCATCATCACCGACCTCGCCGTGATCGATGTCACGCCCGAGGGGCTGGTACTGATTGAATGCGCACCGGGCGTGACAGAAGAAGAGGTGCGCCGCGCGACCGCGGCCCCGCTCCTCGCTTAACGGCTCGGATCGCTTAACGACTCGGATCATTGATGAATTCAGGCGGCCGCACCCATGGGGTGCCCAGCAGATCCTCCATGTATTCCTTCATGATCTCCTCCATCGACCCGTCGGCCATCATCTTGCCGGCCTTGAGGTAGATGCCGCGGGTGCAGAAACGCAGCAGATCGCCTTGGGAATGCGAGACCAGGAAGAGGGTGCGGCCCTGGGCCAGTAAACCTTCCATCCGCTGATAGCACTTCTCGCGGAATCCGGCGTCCCCGACAGCGAGCACCTCGTCCACCAGGATGATCGGCTCATCCAGGCAGGTGATCACCGCGAAGCCGAGGCGTACCTGCATACCCGAGGAAAAATGCCGGTAGGGCAGATCGAGCCCGTCGCGCACCTTTTCGCCGGCGAAGTCGACGATGTCCTCGAAACGGTCCTCGATCTCGGCCTTGGTCATCCCGTGCAGTCCACCGGTGAGGTAGATGTTCTCCCGCGCCGACAGATCGCCACTGAAACCACCGGTCAACTCGATCAGCGGTGCGACGCCGTCCTTCACCTTCACCTCGCCCTCGTCGGGCAACAGGGTACCGGCGATCATCTTCAGCAGAGTCGACTTGCCGCCGCCGTTGCCGCCGACCAGACCGACTGCTTCACCGCGCCCGACCGTGAACGAAATGTTCCGCAGCCCCCAGAAGGTGTCCTTCTGGTGGGCGCTACCACGTCGGTAGACGATCTCGCGCAGCGAGAGATTGCGTTTGCGGCCGGTCAGGAATTCAATGCCCACATTGTCGACGGCAATAACCGGCTCGCCGGTGGACGATTTCCACTTGACCTTTTCTGCGGAGGGAAGTGACACCTCAGATCTCCTTCAAAATCGGCTTTTCGAGCTTACGGAAGACCCACATACCGAAAACGAGCCACAGCACGCTGATCACTGCGGCGATGATCCACAGGTGCCACTGCAGCGACTCTCTGGCGATGATGCCTTGGTGGTACAGATCGATGATGCCGGACAACGGGTTGTATTCCAGCACGTGACCCATGATGCCCAGCACTGCATCCGGCGCCTTCGCGGCGCTGGTAGCTGTCGCGGGGGTGCCAACACCCTTTGCCCGCAGGAACGCGAGCGAGTAGACGATAGGCGTCATGTAGAAGCCGATCCGCAGCACGATCCGCACGATCCGCACGAAATCGTCGACCAACGCCGTGACAGGCGCCATCACCAAGCCGACGCCGATCAGCAGAATGAGCTCGATCAGCAGCGCAGGAATCCACAGCACGAGCTTCCAGTTGAGAATGACCGCATGTTCGACGTATGCGAAATACAAGATGAAGAGAATGAGGATCGGCAGCGACAACAGGTGCTCGATCCCCTTGGCGAGCACCACCCGAATCACCCAGAGCTCGCGGGGTAGGTTGGTCGAACGGACAAGCAGCCGCTCGGCATACAGCGCGCGTGCGGTCTCGTTGACCGAATTGCTGAACCAGTTCCAGGCGAGCACTCCGGCGACCATGAACAGCACGAACGGAATGCCGTCGCTGCGCAGTTCCTGACTCCTGGAATTGCCGATCTGGTAGATCTTGCCGAAGACGAACCAGTAGACCAGGATCATCGACAGCGGATCGATGAGCGTCCACAGATATCCGAGCACACTGCGGGCGTACCTGATGCGCAGATCGCGCTTGACCAGGGTCCAGAGAACCGCGCGATACTCCACGATGCGTCTGAGACGTTGGGCGTACGACATAAATTCCTTCGGCTGGTCCTCTTGCCCGGGGGTCCGGGCGCATTTCATTCGACGAGTCAGGCTACCGGGGTGTCCCTGGAAACCTGCTGGGCATCATCGGCCAGCCGCACGCGGCTGGTCAGGAAGCCCCAACCCCACGACATGTGCATGGTGGCCAAGACGGCCGGTACCTGCACGCGGGTTCGCGGTGTCTCCTTGCGGGAGATGACCAGGCCACCGACCGTGATGGCAGTGACGTACGCCGCCGGGATCGCCCACAGCGGTCGCCACTTCAGGCCACCCACCGCACTGACCGCGATCGCTGTCACGGCTGCCGGCGGCGCGAGATATCGCGCGTTGATGGAGCCCTTGTGCTCGCGGGCCACGACGCGGCGCCAACGGCCGTAATCGCGGTACTGCCGTGCCAGAGTTTGGAAGCTGCCGCGCGGACGGTAGGTCACCAGGAGCTGCGGGGTGAACCACACCACCCCGCCCTGCTGGCGGATCCGAAAGTTCATCTCCCAGTCCTGCGCCCGGATGTAACGGCGGTCGTAGCCGCCGACGCGGCGCAGCCAGTCACGCCGGAACACCCCGAGGTAGACGGTGTCGGCGGGGCCGGGGGCGCCGCCTTGTTTGAACTTGACCCCACCCACGCCGATCTTGCTCTTCATCGCCGCTGCGACCGCGCGCTCGAAGTCGATGGTGCCCTCGGCGTCCATGATCCCGCCCACGTTCGCCGCGCCCGTCGCCTCCAGCACCTCAACGGCGGTGCGTAGGTAACCGGGCGAGAGGATTCCATGCCCGTCGACACGGGCCACCACGTCGTAGGACGCCGCAGCGATCGCCGCGTTGAGCGCATCGGGGGTACGCCCGCTGGGATTGCGCACGGTACGAACGCGGTCATCGGCTGCGCTCAACCCGGCGGCGACGTCATCGGTTCGATCATTGGAGGGACCCAGCGCGAGCACGACCTCCAAAGGCCCGGACCAGTCCTGCGCGAGGATCGCAGCCACCGATTCGGTGAGGTGGCGCTCTTCGTTCAGGATCGGCATAACCACTGAAATTCCCTGCAATAACGGGGTTTCAGTCGACTGCACGGGCGCAACGTTACACGGAATGCACAGCCGCGCCGGTTAGCCTGAGCCGATGACGGACGACTACCGACGGCGTGACGACGAGAAGGTTGCGCGTCCTCTACCGGTGCGCCGGCCCCGACCTGCAGCCGATGGTCATGGCGCAAACAGCAGCAACGATGTCGACGCTACTCAGGCGATGCCACGCGGCCCCCGCCCGTCTGCCGGCCGCCCGCCTGCGAACCGGCCTGCTGCGAACCGCCCTCCGGTGGACCGGCCTTCCGTTGACCGGCAGTACGCCAATCGACCTCCTACCGGTCGACCTCCAGGAAATCGCCCGCCCCCCAACGGCCGCTACGACAACAGGCCCGCACCGCGACCACCTCGACGGCGCCGCCGTCGTTGGCCACGCTTTCTGACGGTCTTCGTGGTCCTGGTCGGGTTGTGGGCAGGGGTGCTGCTCTGGGCCGGCTTGGCCGCGTGGGGCAAAGTCGCGCGAGTGGATGCCATTCCCACCGGCAACCAACCCGCGGCCGGCAAGGGCACCAATGTGCTGCTGGTGGGTTCGGACAGTAGAGCCGGACTGACCTCGGCGCAGGCCAAGAAATTGCGCACCGGCGGATCCGACATCGCCGGCGCGCGGACCGACTCGATCATGCTGCTGCACATGCCCGACAGTGGAGCGCCGACCCTGGTCAGCATCCCGCGCGACACCTACGTGCGGATTCCCGGTCACCGTTCCAACAAGATCAACGCCGCGTTCGCGTATGGGCCCAAGACGCTGGTGCAGACCGTGGAGAACGTCACGGGACTACGCATCGAGCACTACATGGAGATCGGTTTCGGCGGTTTCGCCGGGATCGTCAACGCCGTCGGCGGCGTGCAGATGTGCCTCCCGAAGGCGATGAACGACAAGGATGCTCACATCAACCTGCCCGCAGGTTGTCAGAACCTGGCGGGGGCCAACGCCCTGGGCTACGTCCGCTCCCGCCACGTCGACGCCACCAGCGACCTGGCACGGATCAAGCGTCAGCGCGAATTCCTGTCCGCGCTCACCAAGAAGATCGCCTCGCCAGGCAACCTGCTCGTCCCGTGGCGGCTGAAGAACATCGGCGAATCCGGTGCGCAGGGACTTGCAGTGGAGAACGGGATGCACTCCTGGACTGCGCTGAACATCCTCTGGACATTGAAGAAGATCAGTGGCGGCGGCAATTCGGTCCAGGTACCGATCGCCAACGCGAACTACTCCACGCCCGCCGGATCATCGGTGCTGTGGAACAAGGCCAAGGCACGAGCGCTCTTCGACGCACTCAACAACGACCGCTCCCCCAACGTCGCTCCCTGACCCCCGACGGGTAGGAGGCCACCTGGCACCGGGCTGGGACAGGTTGCCACCGCCCTGAGAAATCGCGGCTGGCGACCGACAAAAAGTCAGCGCTTGAGGAGCTGGCGCGCCATGACAACACGCTGGATCTGGTTGGTGCCCTCATAGATCTGGGTGATCTTCGCGTCGCGCATCATCCGCTCCACCGGGTGATCCTGGACGTATCCGGCGCCACCGAGCAACTGCACGGCATCGATCGTGATCTCCATCGCGACGTCGGAGGCGTAGCACTTGGCGGCCGCACAGAAGAAGGACAGGTCGGCGTCGGACCGTTCGGATTTGGATGCTGCCACGTAGACAAGTTGCCGCGCGGCTTCCAACTTCATCGCCATATCGGCGAGCATGAACTGCAGCCCTTGGAACTCGGCAATGGCCTTACCGAACTGCCGACGCTCCTTGACGTAGCCGAGCGCGTAGTCCAGCGCGCCCTGGGCGATCCCGACGGCTTGCGCACCGATGGTGACGCGGGTGTGATCCAGGGTGCGCAACGCGATCTTCAGCCCTTCGCCCGGCTCACCGATCATCCGGTCGGCGGGGATACGACAGCCGTCGAAGTGCAGTTCGCGAGTCGGCGAACCCTTGATGCCGAGCTTTCGCTCCTTGGCGCCGAAGTCGAAGCCCTCGTCGCCCTTCTCCACCACGAAGGCGGAGATATTCCGACCGCGTTCACCGTCCGGGTCGGTCACGGCGAGCACAGTGTAGAGCTGGGACTCACCGGCGTTGGTGATCCACGACTTCTGGCCGTTCAATACGTATGAGTCACCGTCGGCGATGGCCTTGCACCGCATCGATGCGGTATCCGAACCGGCTTCGCGCTCGGACAGTCCATAAGAGATCATCGCCTCGCCGGAAGCGATCAGTGGGAGATATTTCTTCTTCAGCTCATCGCCGGCTCCGAGAATGATCGGCATCGAGCCGAGCTTGTTGACGGCCGGGATCAGCGAGGACGACGCGCAGGCCCGGGCCACCTCCTCGATCACGATGCAGGTGGCCAGCGCGTCGGCACCCGCGCCGCCGTACTCCTCGCCGATGTGCGGCGCGTGCAGATCGGAGGCCACCAGAGCCTTCAATGCCTCGTGCGGGAAACGCGACTCGGCGTCGACTTCTGCCGCGAAGGGCGCGATTTTGTCGTTTGCGATGTCACGAACTGCTTCGCGCAGCGCCTCGTGATCTTCGTTGATCTTGAAGAGGTCGAAGTCCTTGTTTCCGCTCACGACATCACCCTACTTCTCGGTACTACCTGCCACCTCGGCGCGTAGTGCAGCACCCTTGGCATGTGCTGCCTCTTGCAGTGCGACCTGGAAGTCCTGCATGGCCGATCGCAACCGAACGGCCTGCTCGTCACCACCGCTGGCGAGGATCCGCACCGCGAGGAGTCCGGCGTTGCGGGCACCGCCGATCGAGACCGTCGCTACCGGCACACCGGCCGGCATCTGAACTATGGACAACAGCGAATCCATCCCGTCCAGGTACGCGAGCGGCACCGGCACACCGATCACCGGTAGCGCGGTGACCGAGGCGAGCATGCCCGGTAGATGCGCGGCGCCGCCCGCTCCCGCGATGATCACCCGCAGCCCACGATCTGCGGCCTGTTCGCCGTAGCCGATCATCTCGCGCGGCATCCGGTGAGCGGACACGACGTCCGCTTCGTACCCGATCCCGAACTCGGCAAGTGCCTGCGCTGCAGCTCGCATCGTCGGCCAATCCGAGTCGCTGCCCATCACGAGGCCGACCTGAGCATTCATTCGTGCACCACGCCCCGCAGGTAGTCGGCGGCATGCTGCCCGCGGGCCACCACCTGTTCCAGATCATCACCGAAAGTGTTGACGTGGCCGATCTTGCGCCCGAGCCGCACCGATTTGCCGTAGAGGTGCACCCGAAGACCGGGATCGCGCGCCATCAGGTGCCGGTAGGTGGGGTAGAGCTCGCCGTACTGTTGCGGGTCGCCACCGAGCACGTTGGTCATGACGGTCCACGTCGACCTCGGTGCCACGTCGCCGAGGGGCAGGTCCAGCACCGCACGGAGGTGCTGCTCGAACTGGCTGGTGACGCTACCGTCCTGAGTCCAGTGCCCGCTGTTGTGCGGGCGCATCGCGAGCTCGTTGACGACGTACGCGTGCTCACCACCGGGAGCGAGCTGGAAGATCTCGACGGCCATCACTCCGGTGACCTGTAGCTGGCCGGCTATCTGGAGGCCGACATATGCGAGCTCGCCCGCAAGATCGTCGGGCAGATCGGCCGCTGGAGCAATGACGCTGGTGCAGATTCCGTCGGTCTGCACGGTATGCACGATCGGCCAGACCGATGCCTGACCGGATGGGCTACGCGCTACCAAGACGGCTAGTTCCCGGACGAAGTCCACCTTTTCTTCGGCGAGCAACGGGTCGCCGTGCGCAAACCAGTCGGCCGCATCGGAGGCCGCGTGAACGATTCGCACACCTTTGCCGTCATACCCGCCGCGCGGGGTCTTGAGCACGACGGGCCAGCCGTGCCTGTCGCCGAACGCAGCAAGCGCTTCGACGTCATCGACCTGCGCCCAGACCGGGCATGGGACGCCGAGGTCGGTCAGGCGTGCTCGCATGGCCAGTTTGTCCTGGGCGAAGATCAGGGCCTGCGGTCCCGGATGGACGACGACACCGTCGGCGACCAGCGCCGCCAGCACTTCCTGCGGTACCTGCTCGTGATCAAAGGTGACCACGTCGCATCCTGCAGCGAACTCCCGGACCGCGTCGATGTCGTCTGCGGCGCCGAGAAACACCGACCCGATCGCGAGCGCCGCCGCATCATTCTGCGATTCGGACAGGACGCTGAGCGTGATGCCGAGTTCGACGGCGGGGCCGACACACATACGGGCAAGTTGACCTGCCCCCACGATGCCGACCACTGGGAAACCGCCGGGGGCGCGAGGGGGGCGATGCACGGACACATGCTACTGACCCTCAGTTGGACGCCGTACTCTCCTCGGGTGCTGGCATCCCTTCGGACAACCTTTGATCGACTGTGGCTGGAGCTCGCCAAGTTCGGACTCGTCGGACTGGTGTCCTTCGTCATCGACCTCGGTGGATTCAACCTGCTGGTGGCCGGGCCGCTGGACCACAAGGTCACCACGGCAAAATTGATCAGCGGCGGAGTCGCGACCGTCGTCGCGTGGGTCGGCAACCGGTACTGGACCTTCCGGCACCGCCGCAATCGTCCCGTGCACCACGAGGTGGCACTCTTCTTCATCGTCAACGCCATCGCGCTGGCGCTGTCAGCGGCAACGGTCGCACTGGCGCACTACGCGTTCAACGCCAAGGGTGCGCTCGCGCTGAACTTCGCGGCGTTCGTCGGTATCGGGCTCGGCACCCTCTTCCGCTTCTGGACCTACCGCCGATTCGTCTTCACGAACGAACCGGACGTCACCGGCTCAGCCTGACGCCGAGGACAGGAACAGGGCGAACACCGCGGGCTGGGCGCTTCGCAGCTCCAGGCGACCGCCGATTGTCTCCGCGAGGTCACGAGCCAGAGCAAGTCCGAGGCCGGTCCCGCCCGAGCTGACCCGTCGCTCGAAGATATGCGGCGCGAGGTTGACGTCCACGCCCGGTCCGCCGTCACTGGTCTGCACGATCACGGAGGGACCGCTCCTTCTCGCGAGGATCTCCACCGTCCCCTCCCCGTGGATCAGCGCATTCTCCAACAGGGTTGCGAGGATCTGGGACAGTCCGCTGCGGGTCGCGACCACGTACAGACCCCGCTCACCACTTACCAACACACTGCGGCGTGCCGTCTCGAACGCGGGTTGCCACTCCGTCTGCAACGCGGCAATCACCGAGTCCAGCGAGATGTCGGACGGCAGGTCGACGCTACCCCTGGAACGTGCGAGCAGTTCCTCGACCACCTTCGTCAGGCGTTCGACCTGAGCTATCGCCACCTGTGCTTCGTCCCTGGTCGTATCGAGGTCCTCGGCCACGACGATTTCCTCCAGCCGCATCAGCAGTGCGGTCAGTGGGGTGCGCAACTGATGACTGGCGTCGGAGGCGAAATCACGCTCGGAAGCCAGCAGCCGCGCCTGTTCTGCGGATCTGGACTCGTAGAACGCCGATATCCGATCGACCTCGTCGATGCCGGTGCGCAACGGTGCCACGTTGACCGTTCCCGCAGCCAGCTGATCGGCTCGATCCGCCAGTTCGCGTACCGGATCGACCACCGCACCGATACGCCGCGCGCCGATGAAGACCGCGAGACCCCCGGACACCACCGCAACGGCGGTCACCGCCGCCGCTATCCGCCAGGACGGTCGCAGCAGCACCCCGAGCACCGCCAGGCAGAGCAGCGGCGTCAGCAGTGCCGCACCCATGACGAGCGTGAGCCGACCTCGCAGCGTCACCTACGCGTCACCGTCGTTGACCTCGAAGCGGAAACCCACCCCACGCACCGTGCTGATGTACCGCGGATCGGCTGCGTCGTCCCCCAACTTTCGGCGTAGCACAGACACATGCATGTCAAGGGTCTTGGTCGAACCCACCCACACGGTGTGCCACACCTCGCGCATCAACTCCTCGCGGGAGACGACTTTGCCCCCCTCACGCACGAGCACCCGGAGCAGATCGAATTCCTTCGCCGTCAGATGTACTTCGCGATCACCGGTGAACGCGCGGCGACTGGCGATATCGACCCGCACACGCGAGTCGTGGCCCTCGCCGACCTCGTCGGAGGTGGTCCTGCGAAGAAGGGCACGCGCACGAGCCATCAGTTCCGCGAGCCTGAACGGCTTTGCGACGTAGTCGTCGGCACCCGCGTCCAGACCGACCACCATGTCCACTTCGTCGGCCCGGGCCGTCAGGATCAACACCGGCACCGTGTTGCCCTCGGCCCGGATCCGTCGGCACACCTCGAGACCGTCCATCCGCGGCAGCCCCAGATCCAGGATCACCAGGTCCGGGCTCTCGCTCGCAGCGGCCAGTGCAGCGACGCCATCGGCCCGCACGCTCACGTCGTACCCCTCGCGGCGCAACGCCCGGGTCAGGGGTTCAGAGATCGTGGAATCGTCCTCTGCAAGCAGCACTTTTGTCATGAGAAGCTCCTATGGCCGCGGGTCGGGTTCGGTTGGGCCGCGCTCGAGCACCCAGGTATCGATCGGTCCAATGCCGGCGAGTTCGACACGTTTACGTCGACGGGCATGCACGCCCGCCGCCGGATCCAGCCCCTTGACGACATCTGCGTCGACCAGGATGCGGCCCGGTTTTGCAGCCACTGTAAGCCTGCTGGCCCGGTTCACCGTCGTGCCGAATACGTCGCCGAGTCGCGCCAGAACCCGTCCGCGCGCCAGACCGACGCGCATCCGGGGCACCAGTTCGTCGGCTTCGGCAGCTTCCCGCAGCGCGAAGGCGATATCGACGGCGCCTTGAACGGAGGTATGCGTGAAGAGCACCTCGTCTCCGACAGTCTTGACCACTGCCCCGCCGCCTGCGCCGATCACATCGGAGGCCACCGATTCGAACCGCAGCACCAGCTGCGCCAGTTCACGCTCGGTCAGCCGTCGCACGAGGTTGGTGAAGTTGACCAGATCGGCGAACCCGACGGTACGCACGATGCCGACCTGGGATTCAGGTTCGGAATCGGCGATCATCCGCGATATTGCGATTGACAGGTTGCGGCGCCACACATAGTCCACCAGCGGGGACAGCCGCCCGGCGAGGTCGACCGTCAACGCCGCGGTGCGCTTGGCGGTCTCCCGGTCCAGACCGCCCCGATCCTCACTGACCAGATCGGCGATCAACTGCAGTGACCACATGGCCATCCGGTCCGTCGAACGACCTACTGCGCGAGCCAGTCCGAAGGCAGTGGTCAGGTCGATGACACCTTCGCGGATCAGATCATCGAACAACCGCAGCGCCTCGATATCGGCCTGTCCGAAGAACAACTCGTCACCGCGCGCGCGAACGAATCCCAGCGAGCGCCAGATCTGTGCGCTGACCTCAGCGGGAATCCCTGAGGCCTCAGAGATGTCGCCGCGCCGCATCGTCCGCGGATGACCCATCAGTTGCTCGTCGATCTTGTCCACGAACTCGGCGGCGTCATCTGCCGCGACGCGCTGCGCAGTGACCACGCGCGAGACCGGCGGTTCGCTGGCTCGCACGTGCACCACGTCGCCCACGGAGTAGGCATCGGTCCGATTGGCATGCGAGATGAGGATGCGCCCCGACGCATCCACCCCGACCGCTTCCCCGGCGATCGTCCCCTCGGGCGTCTGCAACTGCACCTGCTGGCCGATGGTCACGCAGGCAGCACGGTAATCATCGTCGGACTGCGCTGTGGCCCAGACGCGTTGCACCACCACCAGCTCGCGAAGTATCGCGAGGATGAGTTCTTCGCGCGCCACCTCGACGCCACACAACGCCAGGGATGTCGACTGTTCGGTGGGTAGCTCCTGCTGTGTCTGGTGCACATTGAGTCCGATGCCGATCACCACGACAGGATTGACGCCGGCCGCCACCGAGCACAGCACCCCGGCCACCTTGTGCCAGGGTTGCCCGTCCTCGTCGTCACCGTTGCCGCCGGGTTTCGCAAGAACGCCGGGTTTCGCAAGAACATCGTTGGGCCATTTCAAGCCGAGTGGTACTGCGGCGAGATCGGCGACGGCACGTCGTACGGCCAGCCCCGTCAGCAGCGGAACCCACCCCCACCGCGACTGTTGCGTCGGTAGCGGCAGACTCACCGACAAGGCGATCGACGTCCCTGCAGGAGCTTCCCACCGGCGATCCAGCCGGCCCCGGCCGCTGGTCTGATGGTCCGCGGTGACGACCCGCCAGATTCTCGGGTCGGCCATCAGGACGTCATTGGTGGACACCACTTGGTCGCGCACCTCGACGTCGCGCCAGACCGTCGCGGCGAGCGCGTCGTTCAGCAACTCCGGTCGCAGGCGGTCTCTCACGATGACAAGGCTAGAGTCTGGCCACATGAGCGATGCCGCCCCCATCGGAAAAGAATCACCTGCAGTTGATGTAGACCTGCACACGACGGCGGGCCGACTCGCCGATCTGCACCTACGCAACGAGGAAGCCGTCCACGCCGGCTCAGCACGCGCGGTGCAGAAACAGCACGCCAAGGGCAAGCTGACCGCTCGCGAGCGCATCGACCTCCTGATGGACGAGGGCTCGTTCATCGAGCTGGACGAGTTGGCGCGGCACCGCTCCACAAGTTTCGGGCAGGACAAGAACCGCCCCTACGGCGATGGCGTCGTTACCGGCTACGGCACCGTCGACGGCCGTCCGGTCTGCGTCTTCTCCCAGGACTTCACGGTCTTCGGCGGCTCACTCGGAGAGGTCTTCGGGGAGAAGATCGTGAAGGTCATGGACCTCGCGGCCAAGATCGGGGCCCCCGTCGTAGGCATCAACGACTCCGGCGGCGCCCGCATCCAGGAAGGCGTCGTAGCGCTCGGTCTCTACGCGGAGATCTTTCGGCGCAACGTGCATGCCTCCGGAGTCATCCCGCAGATCTCGCTGGTCATGGGCCCATGCGCAGGCGGCGCGGTCTACTCCCCCGCCATCACCGACTTCACGATCATGGTCGATCAGACCTCGCACATGTTCGTTACCGGCCCGGACGTCATCAAAACCGTTACCGGTGAGGACGTCGGCATGGAGGAGCTCGGCGGGGCGCGCTCGCACAACACCCGTTCCGGGGTGGCGCACTACATGGCCAGCGACGAGGAGGACGCGATCTCCTACGCAAAGGAGCTGTTGTCCTATCTGCCGTCCAACAACATGGACGAACCGGTGGTGTTCGATGCCGAGCCGGATCTGGCGATCAGCGACTACGACCGCGAGCTGGATACGCTGATACCCGACTCGGCAAACATGCCCTACGACATGCACACGGTCATCGAGCACATCCTGGACGACGCCGAATTCCTGGAGACCTCCGCGTTGTTCGCACCCAACATTCTCACCGGCTTCGGACGCGTCGAGGGCTACCCCGTCGGAGTTGTGGCCAACCAGCCGATGCAGTTGGCCGGCACCCTCGACATCAACTCATCGGAGAAAGCGGCCCGGTTCGTCCGCACGTGTGATGCATTCAACGTGCCGGTCCTGACCTTTGTGGACGTGCCCGGTTTTCTGCCCGGCACCGACCAGGAGTGGGGCGGAATCATCCGCCGCGGTGCGAAGCTGCTCTTCGCGTATGCCGAGGCCACGGTGCCACTGGTCACGGTCATCACCCGGAAGGCCTACGGCGGCGCGTACGACGTGATGGGTTCCAAGCACCTGGGCGCCGATATGAACCTCGCCTGGCCGACCGCGCAGATCGCCGTAATGGGGGCACAGGGCGCTGCCAACATTCTCTACCGCAAACAGATCAAAGCAGTGGCTGAGGCCAATCCGGAGGATCCGGGTGCGGTGGAAGCCAAGCGCCAGGAGTTGATCACCCAGTACGAGGACGCGCTCGCGAATCCTTATCTGGCTGCCGAACGTGGCTACGTCGACTCGGTGATCCCGCCCAGTTACACCCGCAGTTACGTCGTCCGTGCGTTGCGTACGCTACGCACCAAGCGCGAGACCCTGCCGCCCAAGAAGCACGGGAACATCCCGCTGTGAGCGATCCATCACCCACGGCCAAGACTGCTCAGACTCCGACGCTGCGGGTGATTTCGGCCTCCGCGACACCGGAAGAGGTAGCTGCGATCGTGGCCGTTCTCGCTGCGGTCGGCGGATCCAGCACAACGCCTGAATCACCCGCGTCGCGCTGGACAGGACGCAGCCGGACCGGTTGGAAGGGATCGTCGTTGCCCCGCAGATGAGTCGAGTGCGAGCGCAGCACCCGGGGTAACGTCGGGCAGGTGACCGAACAGATGCCGGACCGCCCAACCACCCCCGTCGACGCGATTGCCGAGAGGTACCACGACGCTTCGATCGCTCTCAGCCCGATTGCGGCAACAACGCTCGGCGTCCCCGGGCAGGACGACCGCCTGGACGACTTCTCGCCGGCCGGTTTGCAGGCCCGTGCGGACCTGGCCCGCGACACGCTGGGCCGCCTTTCTGAGGCAACCGCAGCGGACGACGTCGATCAGGTCACGATCAGTGCGATGACCGAGCGGCTCGGGTTGCAGGTAGAAGCGTTCGAGGCAGGAACGACGCTGATGTCGCTGAACGTGATCGCGTCCCCGCTGCAGGACGTGCGGGACATCTTTGATCTGATGAATACCGCTGATACAGAGGCAGTTTCGACGATCGGCAGCCGGATGGCCGCCATCCCGCAAGCCCTCGACCAGTGGTTCGAGTCGCTGCACGAGGCGGCCGGCCGCGGCCTCGTGGCCCCGCAGCGTCAGGTCCTCGCCTGTATCCAGCAGACCCGGGACCACACGGCCGACGACGGCTATTTCCGCTCGTTTGCGGGCCAGCACCCAGCCATTGCCGGACAGATCGAGGTTGCAGCGGCGGCCTACGCGGCAGCCGGCGACCGACTGCACGATGAGATTCTGCCCAAGGCACCCGAAGCCGACGCGTGCGGTCGGGAGATGTACCCGCTGTATTCACGCGAATTCCTCGGCACCACAGTGGATCTGGAAGAGACCTATGCGTGGGGCCAGCAGGAGCTGGCCCGGATCACCGGTGAGATGCGCAAGGTGGCCGAGCAGATTCAGCCCGGCGCGGGGGTGAAAGAGGCGATGGCTGTGCTGGAGGCCGATCCGGCCTACCAGTTGCACGGCACGGACGCACTGCAGCGGTGGATGCAGGAGAAGGCCGACCAGGCGATCTCCGAGCTCGGTGCCAGTCACTTCGACATCCCGCAGCAGGTCCAGCGCATCGAATGCATGATCGCGCCCACGCAGTCCGGCGGCATCTATTACACCGGGCCGAGCGAGGACTTCTCGCGGCCGGGCCGCATGTGGTGGTCGGTTCCGAAAGGCGTCGAACAGTTCGGGACCTGGCGTGAACTCACGACCGTCTACCACGAGGGCGTACCCGGCCACCACCTACAGGTCGCGCAGACGATGGTGCGCTCAGGGCTGCTGAACTCCTGGCGTCGCACGGATGCCTGGACCTCCGGGCACGGAGAGGGCTGGGCGTTGTACGCGGAGCGACTGATGCAGGAGCTGGGTTATCTGGACGATCCAGGCAACCTGATGGGGATGTACGACGGTCAGTCGATGCGCGCTGCCCGGGTCGTTCTGGACATCGGGGTGCACTGCGGGTTCGAGGCACCAGCCGAGGTGGGCGGCGGCGAGTGGACGTACGAGAAGGCCTGGACCTTCCTCAAATCACACTGCGATATGGACGACGGGTTCCTACGGTTCGAGTTGGATCGCTACCTCGGCTGGCCGGGACAGGCACCGTCGTACAAGATCGGAGAGCGGATCTGGCTCGAGCTACGCGATGAGGCACGCCACCGCGACGGAGCGGCGTTCGACCTCAAGGCGTTCCACCGCCGAGCGCTGGACATCGGTGGCGTCGGTCTGGACACTCTGCGCCAAGCAGTGCTCGGTGATCTCGGCGGACCGGAAGTAGCGCGCACCACCGGCTGAAACGCCCGCCCGAGATGGGGCGCCGGCCTGACACACTGTCGCGGTGCACGTAGCAATCTCGGTTTTCTTCATTGCCGCGACGGTCGTCGTGATTGCCTCTCTGGCCCGGCGGGTGAACATCTCGGCGCCTCTGCTGCTCGTCGCGGTGGGAGCGGCGTACTCCTACCTGCCCGGGGTTGCCGCTATCCGGCTGGAACCCGACGTCATTCTGCTCGGTTTCCTGCCGCCGTTGCTCTTCGCAGCGGCATCGACCACCTCCGTCGTGGACATCGCCCGGGACAAGCGCCAGATACTCGGGCTGTCGGTGCTCCTGGTGCTGTTCACCGCGTTCGGGGTGGCGCTGGTCGCCTGGAAGTTGTTGGAGGTGCCGTTCGCCGTCGCGGTCGCGCTCGGTGCCATCGTGGCGCCACCCGATGCCGTGGCCGCCACGGCGATAGCGCGAAAGATCGGGTTGCCACGACGGGTGGTGCTGATCCTGGAGGGCGAATCGCTGCTCAACGACGCCACCGCACTCGTCACGGTCACCACCGCCAAGACCATCATCGCGACCGGCTCCATCACGTGGTACGGCATCAGCGGCAACGTCGCCCTTGCCTCCTTGGGTGGCGGCGCGATCGGATTCGTCGCGTTCAAGCTGATTGCCTTCGTGCGGGGTCGGGTTCAGGACACGGTGACCAGCGTCGCCATCTCTTTCATCTCCCCGTGGATCGCCTACCTACCGGCGGAGGAACTGCACTCGTCGGGTGTCATCGCCGTGGTCGTCGCTGGGCTGCTACTTGCTCACGACGCACATCTGATCCAGACACCGCAGTCGCGGGTTGCCGAGCGGATCAACTGGTCGACGGTCACCTTCCTGCTCGAGAACACGGTCTTCCTGCTCATCGGGGTGCAGGCCCGCTCGATCATCGACGGCGTCCGAAACTCCGAGCTCGGCGACGGGAGGGTGGTGCTCACCAGCCTCGTGGTGCTCGTCACGGTCATCGCGCTGCGCCCGGTGTACCTCGGGTTCTGGCAGGTCTTGAGCCGTTTCGTGCATTTCCAGCAGGATCCGATCACCCCCCGCGAGGCGGTCGTCGCATCCTGGGCCGGGATGCGTGGCGTGGTGACCATCGCCGCTGCACTGCTGTTGGCACCGAATACCCCCGAACGGGACGCGATCATCTTCATCGCCCTGGTCGTCACCATCGGCACGCTGGCCCTGCAGGGATTTTCGCTCGGTTCGCTGGCCCGCAGCCTCGACCTGCACGGTCCCGACCCACGGGAGGACGCGTTACAGCAGGCCCAGCTCGTCCAGGCGTCCGTCGATGCAGGCCGGGAAAGACTGGACGAGATCCTCACGAAAGAAACGCTCCCGGACGAGGTCGTGGAGCAGCTACGACGCGGCGGTGACCGACGGGCCAACCTGGTCTGGGAACGGCTGGGTACTGGGCAGGCCGCCGACTCCGAGACCCCCACACACACCTATCGGCGGATCCGGACCCAGATGCTGGATGCCGAGCGCTCCACGATGCTCAAGATCCGCGACAAGGGGGTGATGGATCACGAAGTACTCGAGCAGGTGATGCGCTCGTTGGATCTGGAGGAGTCGGCAATCACCTATAGCGATGAACGCTCCGAGACCATCCGCGAGCACACCCTGCTGACTCCTGAATCCCGCTCCTTCGGCTGCGAACACCTGCGCGCGGCGCCCGTCGCAGTCGATCCGTTGACCCCCGAAGGATGCCCGGACTGCGCCCGGGAAGGCACCGACCCGGTGCACCTGCGGCTGTGCCTGACCTGCGGCCGTGTCGGATGTTGTGATTCATCGGTGGGGATGCACGCCGACCAGCACTTCCGGGAGACCGGCCACCCGGTGATGCGCTCCTTCGAGCCCGGCGAGGCCTGGCGCTGGTGTTACGTGGACAGCAAACTCGGCTGACCCCCGCGCTTCTCCATCTTTCACACCCCGAGATGTCACTTTCGGAGGGTATTTGGCCGCAAACACCCTCCGAAACTGACATCTCGCGCCCGGGGTGGAGGGGTGCCCGGGGTGGAGGGGTGCCCGGGGGTGGAGTAGGTGTTAGTTGCGGAGAAGTCGCTGCAGCCGTGCGCGCAGGTCAGCCGCACCAGGGCCGAGGTCTCGCGATGTCATCACCACGACTCGGTAGCCGGCGTCCTCCAACTGCGCAGCACGCGTGAGGTCACTGGTCCACGACGCTGCGTGGACGCCCCCGTAGTACTCGCCGATGACCCACGCCGCGCGCCACAGGAAGTCGACCCGGCCGATCCAGCCACCTCGGGCATCGAGGATGTCGACGTTCAACTCGGGCTCCGGTAGCTTCCACCTGGCGAACGCCAACCGGGCACGGGTCTCCATCGGAGATGCGCTCGAGTGGCGCAGCAGCGGAAGAGCATCGCTGGTTCTACGCAGACCCCTTGCTCCCCGACGACCGGCAACAGCCGCGTGCAGGTCATCTGAACTGCAGAGCTGCGCGCGCAACAGGAAGTCACCCGCGACGACCAGATCGGACGCGCTCAGGATGGACGCCAGGTCGACCCAGGTGTCCGCCACGGCAACCAGCGGCAAACCCGACCATGTCGTCCCGGCACGGTCAGCATGGTGCTCGACAAAACCTTCGTGCCGCCACCGGGCAGCCTTCCTGGGCACGGTCACATGCAGGCCAGCGGATGACTCCAGAGCAATCGGCAACGGGACACCCATCAACCGGGCTGCGGTGGTGTGGCTGAAGAGAGCCCCGCCCGGCATGACGACCAGAGCGGCCTCGGCAAGATCGGCATACGTTGTGGGTTCCTGCGTGACGCGCATCCCCCGGAACGGCGCGGTGAGGTCGCCTGCGTCCAGCCGTTTGGGATGAATTCCTGCGCCCATGGCCTGCGCGACGGAGAAATGGGTGCCCAGCGCAGCAGGGAGTGGACGTCGTTCCATCGCGCGAGCCTGACAGGAACGGTGCGTCACCCGCGGGCGTCATCCACAGGCTTCGTCGAGATGTCACGATCGGAGGGTCATACCCGGCAGACACCCTCCGAAACCGACATCTCGGAGGGCTGCGTCACGTGTGCTGTCGCCGGACGTAGGGTCCTTCTGTGCAACTTGTTCTCGCTTCTGCCTCCCCTGCACGCCTGGCAACGCTGCGCTCCGCGGGCATCGAGCCACGCGTCGTGGTCTCCGATGTCGATGAACCGGCGGTGGTGCAGAAGGCTCGCTCGGCGTACCCCGAACTGGAACCCGCCGATGTCGCGCTCCTGCTTGCCCGCGCCAAGTGCGAGGACGTGACCGGCCGACAGGATGCCGGCGATGCACTGGTTCTGGGCTGCGATTCATTGCTCGAACTGGACGGCAGGGACTACGGCAAACCCGAAGACGCCGCGACTGCGATCACCCGATGGAAGGACATGCGGGGCCGCGCCGGAGTACTGCACACCGGCCATTGGCTCATCGACGACCGCGAGGACTCCACCGGCGCAACCTTCGGGGTGACCTGCTCGACCGTCGTACATTTCGCCGACCTGAGCGACGCCGAGATCGAGGCGTACGTCGCGACCGGCGAACCACTCTGGGTGGCAGGTGGATTCACCGTCGACGGGCTCGGCGGCGCATACGTCACAGCAATAGAGGGCGACTTTCACAACGTCGTCGGAGTCAGCCTCACCACGCTGCGCGAACTCCTGGCCCAGATCAACGTCGCGTGGCATGACCTCTGGACCGCATCCCCACTCGTCAACGGCTAGACCGGCGGAATCGCGCGGCGCCGCTGCGTGAACGACCGGTCTCGGCGCGCCGCGTATCGCAGTCGCCCCAGTAACTCTGCGCGCAGGTCTTCGGCCTCGATCACGCCGTCCACCACCAGATCCGCAGCAAGCCGCTGGATGTCGACGTCCTCCAGGTACTCCTCGCGCTTGACGCGAACGAACTCCTCGCGTTCTTCCGCATCCTCGATCGCTGCGATCTTCCCCGCGTAGACCGCGTTGATCGCTGCTTCGGGACCCATCACGGCAATCCGAGCAGTTGGCAGCGCCAGCGTGGCATCCGGACCGAAACCCGGCCCGCCCATCGCATACAGCCCTGCGCCGTAGGCCTTGCGCACGACCACACAGATCTGGGGCACGGTTGCCTCTGACACGGCCGCCACCATTTTTGCGCCATGTCGGATGATGCCACCGCGCTCGACCTCGGAGCCGATCATGAAACCGGGCACGTCGGCCAGGTAGACAAGCGGGATCGAGTAGGCGTCGCAGGTCCAGATGAAACGAGTGGCTTTGTCGGCGCTGTCGGTGAACAGCACGCCGCCCTTGACCGCGGAGTTGTTGGCCACGAAGCCCACACTGCGCCCGTCCATTCGACCGAAGCCGATGACCAGTTCAGGCGCGAAAAGAGGCTTGATCTCGAAGAAGGAATCGTCATCGACCAGTCCATCGATGACGTCGTGGATATCGAACGGTTGGCTCTCGACCTCAGGGACCGTGTCGGCATCCAGCAGCAATGCAGGTGCCTCCGGGTCGTACGTCGGGGGCTCGTCGCGCCAGGTGGTGGGCATGTACGAGAAATAGAGCTTTGCGAGTTCGATGGCCTCGGGATCGTCTGCCACCAGCAGGTCACCGACACCGCTGACCGTGCAGTGCATCCGCGCGCCGCCCATCTCCTCCAACGACACCCGCTCCCCCACTACCATCTCGGCCATCCGCGGGCTGCCCAGGTACATCGAGGCGTTGCCCTCGACCATGATCAGTACGTCCGTGAAGCTCGGGATGTACGCTCCGCCGGCAGCCGATGGACCGAAGAGGCAGCAGATCTGCGGGACCCGGCCGGACAACGCGACCTGGTTGTGGAAGATCCGACCAGCTCCACGACGGCCCGGGAAGAGTTGCACCTGATCGGTGATGCGCGCGCCTGCGGAGTCCACGAACCAGAAGATCGGCAGTTCCTCGCGCAATGCCGACTCGGTCGCGCGGACGATCTTCTCGACCGTTCGCGCACCCCACGAACCGGCCTTGACCGTCGGGTCGTTCGCGACGACGATCGCCGGGCGACCGTCTACAGTGCCCCGACCGGTCACCACGCCGTCGGCGGGTAGACCCGGTGCAGTGGAGTTGGCGTACCGGCCGTCTTCGATGAACGAGCCTTCATCGAAGAGTAACGAAATGCGCTCGCGGACATATAGCTTGGACTGTCGATCCAGCTTTGCACGCGCAGCCGCGGGTGGATGCGCGGAGGCGTCGTGTGCCGCATGTAACCGGTCGCGAGCGTCCCGGACACGCGGATCGGTCGGGTGCGTGGGTCCGGACGCCCGGGTCATGCGGGCAGTCCCAGACCGCGCGCGATCACCATCCGCTGCACCTCGGACGTCCCTTCGCCGATCTCCAGAATCTTCGCGTCCCGGTAGAACCGGGCCACCGGATACTCCTCCATGAAGCCGTTGCCACCGAAGATCTGGGTCGCGATCCGGGTCGCGGCCACTGCAGCCTCGGTGGAATAGAGCTTGGCGATGGCGGCGGCCTGCTTGACGTCCGCCACCCCGCGGCGACCGGCTTCCTGCTCGTCCTTGAGCCACGCCGCCTTGTAGGTCAGCA
Organism: Actinomycetota bacterium; assembly: GCA_030853805.1. Taxonomy (GTDB): domain Bacteria; phylum Actinomycetota; class Actinomycetes; order Actinomycetales; family Dermatophilaceae; genus Allobranchiibius. The sequence continues at coordinate 53,093 of JALYUK010000028.1, forward strand.
GGCGCGCCGCCTCCACGGAGGTGGCGAGATCCGCCAGCTGGAAGGAGACCCCCTGGTTGACCCCGATGGGCCGACCGAAGCTGGTGCGGGTCTTCGCGTAGTCGGTAGCCAACTCCAGGCACGCCTGGGCGCAACCGAGGGCGAGGGCCGAGATGGCGATCCGACCGTCGTCCAAAATCTTCAGGAACTGTTTGAAGCCCTGTCCGCGCTGCCCCAGCAGGTTTGCCTCCGGCACGACGCAGTCGGCGAAGGACAACCCGTGGGTATCAGAGATGTGCCAACCGAGCTTGTCGTACGGCGACTCGGCGGTGAAGCCGGGCGTACCGGACGGGACCATGATGGCGCTGATCTCCGGGCGGCCCCGGTCGTCGGTGCCGGTGCGCGTCGTGACGGTGACCACCGACGTACGGTCGGTGCCGGAGTTGGTGATGAATGCCTTGGCACCGTTGATGGTCCAGTTACCGTCGGCCAGGTCGGCCTTGGTACGGGTCGCGCCGGCGTCCGAGCCGGCGTCCGGCTCGGTCAGTCCGAACCCGGCCAATGTCCGTCCGGCGACCAGGTCGGGCAGGAACTGCTGCTTCTGCTCGTCGGTGCCGTAGCTGAGGATCGGGTTGATACCCAGACCCACCCCAGCCGAGAGCGTGATGCCGATCGACTGGTCGACGCGGCCGAGCTCTTCGATGGCGAGGCACAGGTAGGTGAAGCCGCCGTACTCCAGCCCCGAGCCGCCGTACTCCTCCGGGACGACGAGCCCGAAGAGGCCGAGTTCGCCCATCTGCGGCATCAGATCGGAGGGGAAGTAATGGTCCCGATCCCATTGCGCCACGTGCGGTGCGACCTTGTCAGCCGCGAAGTCACGCACTGAATGACGGAAGTCGTCGTGGTCCTTGGAGAGCTCGAACATCGATGAACCTTTCACTTGACGTTGACGTCAACGTAAAGCATGCTCGGCCGCATGACAACTCGCGACCGCACCTGGACGATCGCGCAGCTCGCCACCGAGTACGCCGTCACGCACCGTACGCTGCGCCACTATGAGGAACTGGGCCTGCTGAGCCCCGAAAGACGCGGCACGGCACGGGCCTTCACGAGGCGCGACCGCACCCGGTTGGCGTTGATCCTGCGTGGTCGACGACTCGGCTTCGCGCTGGAAGAAATCCGCAAGATCGTCGACATGTACGACGAACAACCGGGCAGGGTCGGGCAGTTGAATTACCTGTTGGGGCAGATCAACGAACGACGCAGTGATCTCGAGGCGCGCCGTCGGGATATCGAGGACTCCCTCGCTGAGCTCGTCGAGCTGGAGCATCGTTGCAGTGCGGATCTGCAGGCGCTGCGGGCGCAGCGTGCGCTTCCCGTCAGCCGGTAGCGGGCGAATGCTGTCGTAGAGCGGCTACGACGGCCGGGTCGTACTCGTAGCCGAGCCCCAGGGACAGGCGCTCCAGCGCAAGGTCAGTGGGCTGCCCAGCCGCACCGGTGAGATCGTCGAATGCGTTGCACACCTTGATGATCCGAGCTGCGAGGGGCACGTCTTCGCCAAGTTCGCGCACTCGCCGGTACGGCACGGCCTGGGCCTCGATGATCACGGCGACCTCGTCGAGGACTCCGCTTCGCCGCACGATGCTGCCACCTTCGCGAGCCAGCTCCTCCTGGTCGCGTGGGGCAGCTTCGATGGTTGCTCCACCTGGGATCGGGGTATCCAGGGAGACCTGACCGATGTCGTGCAGCAGGGCGGCATCCTCCAGGACGGCCAGGTCATTGTCCGACATCCCGAGCGACTCACCCACTCGGCGGGCCAACGACGCCACCCGCGTCGAATGTCCGGCACAGGTAAAGCCGGCGACGTCGGTCATCATCGCAAGTGCTGCAATGGTCTCCCGCCGTTCGGCGCGCATCACATATCCTCGCTGGAGCCCCGAGCGGGCCAGCATCAGAGGCAGCGAAATCAACGGGATCGCCCACAACGACAAGGTCGGTAGCGCAATTGCAATTGCCAGACCCGTCGAGGCCGCTGCCACGTAGATAGGGCCCAGTACCCGCAGCGCCGATCGAATGAAGGTCGGCCGTGCGAGGACGGGGGCAGTGAAGAATCCGAGCATCACCACCTCGAAGGTCAGTGGAAGCGCGATGCACCCGGCCATCACCCCCATCCATCGCTGGGACGCCACTTCCCGGGCCATCACAAGGCCGGAAACCCCGTTCCAGATGGGCAGCCACCGGTAGACCACGGAGATCGCAGAAACGGTCAGCACATGCAGCGCGAGGTCGAGGGGCCGCACCGCGCCTTGCTTCCTGACCCGACGCAATCCGCCGCCCAGGGCGTAACCAGCACCGGCAGCCAGGATGGCCACCGATGTCTGCGACGGCAAGCCGGTGCCGGCAGCCGTGGCGGGTACCAAGGCCACCACCACCGAAAACGCCGTTGCGAGCGGCGTCACGGCGGCGAACTCGCCGATCCGGACCGGAAACGCGGCCGCAGCCCCGATCGCGACCGCCAGGACGAGGAAGACCATCGCGTCCCAGGAGCCCATTTGCCGGCCATTGCTCAGATCGTGGACGACGATCAACAGAGCCAGCGCCAGGCACACCAACGATGACGCCACCACGAGCCGCCCGGACCACCGGCGCAGTACGTCATCAGGAGTGGTCATCAGCTACCTGCAGTCCAGCAGCGAACATTTCCGACACCCAGGGAAGATGCGGATCAACCCCGACCATCGGCTGTGGCGGATCCCCGATCACCAAGGCGCTACACCCGTGGATGACCCGCTCGTGGGCGCGCCGCAATGCATCGACGACAACCGGGTCGAACTGCGTGTAAGCCCCGGCCTCCACCGCCGTGAGGCTGCGTTCCGCGATGTTCGCGAAGCCGACCTCGGTGACATCAGCGTCCGCTCGGCCAGCGTCGGCAAGCATCAGCGCACAGTACGCGTCGGCCACGCTGAGGATTCGAGCCAACCGCGGGATCTGTTGCTCCCGCAACCCATCCGGGTACCCGCGACCGTCCCAACGCTCGTGATGATGCTCGGCAGCGCTGCGCGATTCGGCGAGGAAGTCGATCCCGTCCAGCATCCGCATGCCTTGTCGCGGATGCTCGAGGATCCACTCGCGCTCGGCACCGGTCAGTTGGGTGCCCAGGCTGCGGGACGCGGGCGCAACCAGACCGATGTCATGTAGCAATGCTGCGTGCAGCAGTGACCGCATGGGAGCGGCCGGCAGCCGCAACGCCGCCCCGATCTCGCGAGCGACTACCTCGACCCAGACACTGCGCCCGCGCAACATCGGCTGGCCGGCCTGCCCGGCCGCGACCAGGGTCTCGATAGTTCGTAAGTGCGCTTCGTACTCCTGCGCCCGCAGCCCGATGGACCATTGTGCAATGAGCAACGGCGCGACAATCGGCAGGAAGCTGACCGGTCCGAGCTTGATAGGCGCCCACAACACCGCGAAGACAAACGCGATGACGGCGTATGCCGGGTAGAGCGTCCAGCCGCTCCTGAGCGCTTCGTAGAAAAACACACGCAGCGGTTGCCGGGAAGCAAGCGACAACATTGCACCGAGGCAGGTGACATTCACGGTGAAATTCAAGATCATCGCCACGATCAGCGGAACCAGTACGTGGACAATCATCGAGTTGGCACTTGCAGTTGTTGGTATCGGTGAGGAACCAGCGCACACGGCGTATCCGAATGCACCGATCACGGCGCACAGGGTGATGTTCGCGGTGTTGAACAAGCGCACCGACATCGGAACCCGTTGCGGAACCAGCGCCGTGCTGCAGAATGCCACGATCGCGCTGCCGAACAGTCCCGCGAGGGGAAGCGCCGCTAGGATCGCAATTGTTGTCAACGACAGGGTCCTGGCATCGCGCAAATTACCGTTGTTTGACTGCGTGAGGAGTCCGAGCAATGCCAGGCAGAGGGTCGGCACGAGCGGCGGAGATCTGATGATGGCTGCGGTGACAGCGCCAGACCCGAGAGTGGCCGCGAAAGCCGCCAGCACCAGCGCCGCGATGAGCGCGCGTTGTGCCGAGGACAATCCCGAACCTGTACGTCGCATATCAGATCACAGGTTACTCAGCCTGTGCGGCGGCACCACATCTCAGTTCTTGGTGCCCCGCCTCCCCGCGTATAACCACGGGAGGCTTCAGCGGCCGGTGGGGTTCCAGCCCCAGAATCCGTCGACATCTCCAACGAGCCGGCCGGTGGGGTTCCAGCCCCAGAACCCGTCGGCGGTGGTGTCAACCGAGCGGCCAGAAGTAACGGTGGAGTTCGTTGCAGCGTCCATGACAGGTCTCCTGAATTGAGAATCTGGGTGACGGCGCCTGATATATCGGCCGTCGCTACCATGATCAAATAATTCAATTTGTATGTCTATAAAATTCGCCATCGTTGACTCAAAAAAGACGCAATTTACCCCTGCTTTACCAGTCAAAGACTCCGTCGAGACCAGGTGTCCGCATGTCGGGGCTGCATTCGAACGGCTGCCGGGCGGGCTACCCTGTTACGGCATCAACCAACGGTCCTGCGCTTCGCGCGGCCGTACGTCACCTGGAGGACATCATGAGCAAACGAGCTCGCAAGCGCCGCTCCCGCAAGGGCAAGTCCGCTAACCACGGCAAG